>NZ_JBHZCY010000090.1:0-37744 GCF_042786665.1 Kitasatospora sp. NPDC059146
ACCCCCCGACCGGCGGTCGGGGGGCCGCTGCCCGGTCCCCCGGCCGCCACCCCCTCAGGTCCCGGGCCCGGGGCGGCTATCGTGCACAGGTGCACGAGGCCGCTCGGGACCCCGGAGGCCGCACGTGAGGGGAGTCCCAGGTGATCGGACGCGCGCTGAACGGGCGTTACGAACTCGTCGAGATACTCGGCGTCGGAGGCATGGCCACGGTCTGGCGCGGCCTCGACCGGGTCCTGGGCCGCCAGGTGGCCGTCAAGGTCCTCAACGGCGGCCTCGCCGACGACCCCCGTTTCGCCGAGCGTTTCAGCCGCGAGGCGCAGCACGCCGCGATGCTGGTGCACCCGAGGATCGTCATGGTCTTCGACTCGGGCGTGGACGAGGGCACCCCGTTCATCGTCATGGAGCTGGTGAACGGCCGTTCGCTCGCTGCCGTCCTGGTCCAGCAGCCGCAGTTGCCGGTGGAGCGCGCGGTCGGCATCGCGGCGGCGGTCTGCGAAGCGCTGTCGGTCGCGCACGCGGCGGGCCTGGTGCACCGGGACATCAAGCCCGGCAACATCATGATCACCGACGACGGCGGCGTGAAGGTGGTGGACTTCGGCATCGCCCGGGCCGGTTCGTCCAGCAACCTGACCCAGACCGCGAGCGTGCTCGGTACGGCCGCCTACCTCTCGCCCGAGCAGGCCACCGCCTCCGCCCTGGACGGCCGCACCGACCTGTACGCGGTCGGCTGCGTGCTGACCGAGATGCTCACCGGCGCGACGCCGTTCACCGCCGAGACCCCGGTGGCGATCGCCTTCAAGCACGTCAGCGAGCAGCCCCTGCCCCCGTCCGCGCGCCGCCCGGGCCTGCCGCCGGCCCTGGACGCGGTGGCGCTGCGCCTGCTGGCCAAGGACCCGGCCCACCGCCCGGCCGACGCCGCCGCGGCGCGGGCCGAACTCCTCGGCACCGTACCGGGCCTGGCCGTCGGCGATCCGACCGCGGAGCTGCTCGCGACCGCCGCTCCCACGCAGCTGCTGCCGCCGGTGGGGCCGACGGGGTCGATGGCACCGATGGCACCGACGGGGCCGATGGGGCCGATGGCGCCGGTGCACCCGAACCAGCAGCACACCACCCTGCTCCCGCCCCAGACCCCGCACGGCGTCCCGCACCACCCCGTCCCGGCCGCGACCTCGGTGATGGCGCCGCTCCCGGCGATGCCGCCCGCGGCGCACCCGGCCGGACGGCTCCCCATGCCCGCCCCCACGGTGAGCCGGCGCAACAAGCCCCTGGTCCTCGGAGCGCTGGGCATAGCCGGCCTCGCCGGGGTCATCGCCGTGGTGCTGACCGCCGCCGACGAGCCGGCCGGCAACGCCGCCGCCAAGCCCCCGGCGGCGACCAAGTCCGTGGCCACCACGCCGACGACGGCCCCGCCCTCCGCTGCCGCCGCCCCCACCACCCCGGCCGCCACGCCGACCGCCCCCCTGCCCACCCAGTCCGTCCCGCGCAACCAGCCCGCGGAGCTCCAACTCCAGTCCTTCCGGCAGGCCGTGGCGCAGGCGCAGGTCGGCAAGGAGCGCGACAAGCAGACGGAGCTGCTGCAGATCCTCGACGAGACCGCCTCCCGGCTGAACGAGGGCAACCCCGACGACGCCGCCCAGGAGCTCCGGGCCGCCCAGAAGACGATCAAGGACCTGGGCAAGAAGCACGCGATCGACGGCCCCACCTACGCCAACTGGAACGCCCGTCTGTCCGCGCTGTACGCGACCCTCCACACGTCGGCGGGCAACTTCCAGGACGACTGAGGCACTCCGCCCCGGTCAGGCGAACTGCAGCCGGTCGCTCAGCCCGGCCGCCGCGAAGGCCGCCTCCAGCGCCGTACGGCCCTCGGTGAAGTGCGCCCAGCTGTCGAAGTGCGCCGGCACCACGCGCCGCGCGCCCAGCAGGGCGGCGGCCTCGGCGGCCTGGGCGCTGTCCAGGGTGAGCAGCGCGCCGTCGAAGGGGCCGGGGCGGGCGGCGCCGGCGAACAGGACGGCGGTGTCCACCGGGCCGAACCGCTCGGCGATCTCCTCGACCAGCGGCAGCGAGGCGTTGTCGCCGCTGACGTAGACGCTCGGCAGGTCGGGCGCGGTCAGCACGAACCCGATCACCTGGCCGAGCACCGCCTCGGCGCCTTCGGGCCCGTGCAGCGCGGGTGTGGCGGTGACGGTGACGCTGCCGCCGTCCGGGCGGGCCAGTTCCACGGACTCCCAGGGGGCGAGCCCGCGCGCGGTGCCGCCGAGCCGCTCGGCGCCGCTGGTGGTGGTGAGGACGAGCGGGACGGTCGGCAGCAGGGCGCGGCCCGAGGTGTCCAGGTTGTCCGGGTGCTCGTCGTGGGAGAGCAGGACGGCGTCGACCGGGCCGAGGTCGGCGGGGGTGATGGGGGAGGGAGCGGTCTTGGTGAGGGCGCGGCCGCCGCCGCGCGGGTAGTCGCCGGGCTCGTCGAAGGTCGGGTCGGTGAGGAAGCGGAGGCCGCCGAATTCGATGAGGGCGGTCGGGCCGCCGAAGACGCGGATGTTCGACATGCTGGTTCACCTCACGGAGAAAGTCATCGTTTGACGTGATGAAACCTAACCCTCCATCACGGAAGAGCGCAAGGTTTACCATGAGAACCGTGAATGCCACCCTCACCGCCCCGCCGCCCGCACCGGGTTCGGAGCAGCATGTCGCCCTCGACTTCGCCAACAGCGACCTCGCGCTCACCACCGGCCGCCTCGACCTCCTGGCCACCCCCGCCGACGCCACCCGCTGGCTGGTCGAACGGGGCCTCGCCCCCGAAGGGGCGGAGGTCTACGAGTACTGCACCGGACGGCTGCGCGAACTCCGGTCCCGGCTCAGGGTGTTGCTCGCCGCCCGGGTCGACGGCGCGGTGCCGCCGGCCGAGGCCGTGGACGCGCTCAACGCCGCGCTCACCGCCACCTCCGCCGCCGCCCTGCTGCGCTGGGACGAGCCGGACGGCCCGTACCGCGCGCCGGCCCATCCGGCCGACCAGGTCGCCGTGCACGCCATGGCCGTCATCGCCGCCGACGCGGCGGACCTGCTCACCGGCCCGGACGCCGACCGCCTCGCCGCCTGCGCCGCGAGCCCCTGCATCCGCTTCCTGGTCCGCACCCACGCCGCCCGCCACTGGTGCTCGACCCGCTGCGGCGACCGCGTCCGCGCGGCCCGGGCCTACGCGCGCCGGAGCAAGGCTGAGGCCGCGTCATAATGGCGCGGTGCTGACGATCGGATCCCTCGTCCTCGGTGTCGCCGACATGCCCCGCGCGGTCGCCTTCTGGACGGCCGCGCTCGATTACGTCCCGAGGGACGGCCTGGTCGAGGACGACTGGACGGTGCTGCTCCCCGCCGACGGCGGCACCGGCGTCCAACTCGCCCTGGGGATCTCCGAGTCCCCCGTCCAGGTTCACCCCCGCGTCCACCTCGACCTCTACGCGGACGGCGCCGCCGCCCAGGCCGCCGAGGTCCGCCGCCTGATCGCCCTCGGCGCCCAGGAGGTCGACTGGGACCTCTACCCCGACGACCCGGACTTCGTCGTCCTCGCCGATCCCGAGGGCAACCGCTTCTGCGTCATCGACACCGCCCACGGTTGACCACAGGGTTGTCCACAGCCTGTGGACAACCCTGTGGGCCATCCCCTACGGCGTGTACTCGTACCCGATGGTGAACCGGGCGGGCAGGCACGACTCCGTGTACTCGATCAACCCGTCGTCGTCCGACCACCGGTGGACGAGAGCCAGGATCGGACTCCCGACCGCCACCGCCAGCCCGGCCGCCTCCCGCTGGTCGGCCGCCCGCGCGTGCATGTCGTCGCGTTCGGAGCGACTCCCAACTCCCCTGTGCATCGTTACCGTTGTCCTATGACGGATCTGCGCCGGGTGCCGGTGGACGAGGTGCTGGGACGTGTCGAGGCTGCCTTGGTGACGAGGCTCGACAGGAAGACGGTGGTCCGCAAACGCCGATCCGTGGGAGCAGGCACGGAGCGCGGCACGTGGGTACGCATCGAGCGGCGGGGGCTCGACCGGATCGGCATCCAGGGCGGGGACGGCACTCCCTCCGCTGAGGCCTTGCGCGGGATCGCGAAGCCCGCGTGGCTCGCGGGCTTCGCCTGGCGGGACGAGGCCGAGCCGGTGATGTGGCGGGCTGATGAGACCGAACTGCTGCCGTCTGCCCCAGCAGGATCCGCAGTTGTGGCCGAGGACCCCGGGCTGCCGCCCCGATGGTGGTCGGAGCTGAATGCCTCTCTCGATGCGCTCGCCGGTCAGCGGACGAATCGGATCGCCACTCCGGACACGGAGACGATCACCCAGGAGCTGGTGACTCGGACGATCTGCCAGGTGTTCCCGGGCATCGACACCACGGTGAGTGAGTGGTGTCCGGCGCATGCGGATCTGAACTGGGCGAATGTGACCGCGCCCGAGTTCTGCGTCTTCGACTGGGAGGACTGGGGCATGGCCCCGCGCGGTCTGGACGCTGCCACGCTGTGGGCGGCATCGCTGGCGGTACCGGCGCTGGCCGATCGCGTCCGCGGTGAGCGGAGCCGCGACTTCGCGAGCAGGGACGGCAAGCTGATGACCTTGTTCGTCGCGGCGAAGATCCTCGGGCCGTACGCACATCCCGAGGACCCGCGCCTTGAGGGTGCCCGCGTTTTGGCGGAGCAGGTGGTGAAGGAGCTTCACGTGGACTGACGCAGGAGCTGCCGGTACGACCGGAGCACCTCAGTGTCGATTTCGTACGCCAGGCCGCCGAGCAGCTCTCGAAGGTGCCCGGTGTCGTCGGTGCTCACTGCCACCGCGTCCACCCTGGGGAGCGCGAAGGCGACCCGGAATGCTGCCTGCACCGTCGTGGCAGCCGGTACCCGCAGGAATGTCCTCGGCTCCACCCTTGCCCATACGGGGGCGGTCGCGCTGCCTCCGAACGGGCTCATGCCCCACACCGCGGCCGGCCGCCACCAGGTCACCAGTGCCTCAGCGGCGTCGAGGACTCTGTTGCTGACCAGGAGGCCGGAGCGAACCATCAGGACGTCCGGTCGCGGTGCGTCGAGGCCGACCAGCGGGCGTGGGTCCCACGTGGAGATCCCCCAGTGCTCGCACAGCCCCGCCGCTGTCGCGTCGACCAGGGCGGCACACGCGTGCGTCAAGGTCTCGGCGTCCGGGGCGGAGTGTTCCGGGTTGTGCAGGAGGATCGTGCCCGGCTCGTGGCCGAGATCCTTGGCCGTCTTCTCGACAGCGTGCCGGAGTCGTTCCGGGAGGAGGCTGTGGCCGTCTTCGAAGTAGCCGACTTTGGTGGAGATCGAGAACTTCGGGAGCAGGTCACCGGCGACCGTTGCGAGGGTGCGGTGAGAGTGATGGCCGAGGTAGTTCGAGGCGGTGTCGATCGCAGTGACACCGAGGTCCAGAGCGTCGCTCAGGAGGTCGCGTCGGTGACGAGACCGGTGTAGCCCGAGGACAGTTCGTCGGTCAGCGGTGCGCACAGCTCCTCCTTGATCAGGATCGCGGCGACCTCGTGGATCTCGTCCCCAGCGGTCGCCGCTGCCCGTTCGAGCGGGACCGGTCGGCCGCTGAGCAGCAGCCGCAGGGAGGGGACGGCCTTGGCGGCGACGGTGAGCTTCTTCCCGGCCGCCGTGACATCCACGGTGTCACCGTTCTCCTTGATCCGGGGTGGGAAGTGGGTGGTGCACACCACGGTGCGAGGCGGGCCGGAAATGCCGAGGAAGGGCACGTGGCGCCCGGGAGCGGTCTGGAGTCCGTAGGCCGTGAGGAAGTCCTCCGGGCCGTGCCGGCCGACAAGGCGGGTGGCGGCTTCGACCAGGGCGGAACTGCCGGTACCCCTGTGGTCGAGGTCGTGGCGGAAGACCTCCTGCTCTCGGCACCAGTCGCCCAGCCAGGCCATCCAGGAGGCGCCGGTGCGCCTGGTGACGCCGAACGTGACGTGGAGGCTGTGACCGGCGCCGCTTCCGGTGCGGGTGGCTTGATGCCAGTGGCCGCGCGGAATGTGCATGACGTCACCGGCCTGGAGTGCGCCGTTGAAGATCACGGTGTCACTGGGCGTGCTGTTGGGGTCAGCGTCCCGGTACATGGGCACGGCGCGGGAGGTGGCTCGAACCTCCCAGTCCTTTTCTCCCGAAAGCTGAACGATGATCACATCGTGGTCATCCCAGTGCAGCGGGAACCCCGCGGCATCGTTGGTGGTGAGGTACGCGTTCACCTGTACGCGCTCGTGCGCCCACCACTGCAAGGCGCGGCAGGCGACTTCCATGGTGGGATCGAAGACGTTGACCTGGTCCATGATGAGCGTCGCACCCTGCCGGAGCAGGTCCCCGAGGCGATGCATGTTGGTCATCGGGACGGACTGTCCGCGCGGGCTGACGGTGTCGGTGAAGTACACGGCCGGGTGGACTTCCTCGCCCATCTGGAAGGCCCGGAACTGCGGCCGGTTCAAGCTGCGCCGCATGGCGATGTCGAGCAGCTTGTCCGGGGTGAGGATGCGCGACAGGAGCGCGTCGTCCTCGATCCGCCCGAGCATGAAGCCGGTACCGATCGGCTCCGAACTCTGCCATCCGAGAGCCGTCTCGATGGCGCTGACCAGTCGGTGTTCCACTGCTACCTCCTCAGGAGTGTGCTGGAGCGGGGTGGGAACTCGCGCCGTGCACGAGTTCCCACCCCTGGGGATGACCGGCGCCCTATCCGACGTCGGTCAGGTTGCCGTCACCACCGGGCCACGGCGCGTCGCCGGACGATCCGGCGTTGTCGGAGCGGAGGCTGTCGTACCTGTCCTGGACAGCGGCCAGTTCCTCGACCGCGACCAGCAGCCCACTCGTCTTCCTCAGCGGGTCGTTCGTGGTGTCGTCCATGTGGTGCTCCTCTCTTCTCGGCTCCGCCCAGCTCCAGGCGGAGGTCTGAGCTGAAGCGCGCCCTGAGCCTCGGGCAGCCGAGCAGCTGGGGAGATCAAGCTCCGATCGATCGAAATCTCGGATCGGCAGCCGACTCGGTGATTGGTGTGAGAACAATGGAAGTTGACTGCGTGCCGGTCCGGTAGCCGATCGCCCTTAACCTCGGCGAGTTAACCGTCTCCGACCTGCGGCGCCGCAGTCAGGACGCATCGGTTGGCACGATCACGGGATGAGGCCGAGAGATGTCAGCTCAGTTGCGGCAGGCTCGCAAGGAGCGGGGTTGGTCACAGGAGCGGCTTGTCCACGAGATGGAGCGGCATGCCCGCAGGCATCTCCTCGACATCGCCTCGACAGCGAGCCTGCGCGTCTACGTCTCGGAGTGGGAGAACGGCCGTCGACCGATTGGTCCCCTGTACGCTGCGGTGCTGCGCGGGTTGCTCGGGCTCACCGACCGGGAGCTTCTCGACGGCCGTGCGTCAGATGGCCGAGCGCTGACCGTTGCCGGGTACGACGAACTGGTCAGCCGCATCGATGCGGCCCACAGCCTCAGCCTTGGCATGGTGGACACCTTCATGGCTCAGACCGAGCTCCTGCGTACAGTGGACCGCCAGATGGGCGCTGCTGCGCTGGTCGACCAGATGCAGGCACACCTGACGGCCCTGGAAGAATCGCTGACCTTCGCCGTATTGCCCGCCACCAGGGAACCCATCGCCCGAGCACTCGCCGGGACAGCCACCCTGGCGGCGTGGCAGGCGCTCGACGTCGGTGCCAGTGAACGAGCCTGGCGTCACTACGAACTGGGCAAGAGGGCCGCAGCCGAAGCGAAGGAGCCGATGTACCTCGCGCACGCCATGGCCGAACAGGCATACGTGCTGTCGGCCGCCGGGAAGAACGATCTCGCCGTACAGCTCATCCAGGAAGCACACCGCTCCGTCGGCACCGAGGCCTCCCCTCGGCTGGCCGCATGGCTGCACGCGGCCGAAGCCGAACTCCTGGCTCAGGCCGGCCAGACGGAAGCCTGTCGGCGGTCCTTGGACTCGGCAGCGGCCACTCTCCCCGCTGGAACTTCGGACCGCGACCCCGACATGTTGAGCATCTTCCTCAACGACAGCCACCTGGCCCGGTGGCGAGGCAACGTCCTCGCCCGTCTTGGGGACGACGCCGCGATGAGTGACCTGTACGACGCCCTCGCCACCATGGACGCCACCTTCACCAGGGCGACCGCCGGCCTGCACTGCGATCTCGCCCAGGCCCACCTCGCCCGAGAAGAACTGGACGAGGCCGCACACCACTTACGGCAGGCACGCCTGCTGGCCAATCGCACCGGATCGGCCCGCCAACGCGCCCGAGCCAATCAACTGGTCGAGAAGCTCGGAGCATCGTGATGGGATGGGGGCCTCCCCGGGCATCACTGTTTGCGGGAGGCCAGGATGTGCAGGAGCGCCACCAGAGTGCCCGAACCCGTGAGCTTCCCCTCCGCCATGAGCACAGGCACCTCGGACATCGGCACCCACGCGACGCGACCGGCCTCCTCGCCGGCCTCCGGCTCGCCCGCGAGGGTCGCCCCATGGCCGACGAACACCTCGTGCGGCGAGTCCACCATGCCGACCATCGGCTGAAAGGTGACCACGTGGTCGAGGTGCTCAGGCCGCCAGCCGGTCTCCTCCTCGACTTCGCGCAGGGCAGCCCGCAAGCCATCCTCTCCGGGATCGACGATGCCACCGGGCAGCTCCCAGCCCCAGGACTGCGGCACGAAGCGGTACCGCCACAGCATCAACACGCGGTCGCCGTCATCATCCAGCACCGCGGCTATGGCCACGCGCTTCAAGCGCACCACGTGATGCTCGAAGCGCGCCACACCAGGAGGTTCAACGTCCACGAGGGCCAGCTGCACCCATGGGTTGTCATAGACCAAGCGGTCGCCGTGGACCTTCCACGGCTCGAGCTCATCGGCCTGAGCGCTCATCAGCAATCACATCCCAGGAAGGCAGCAGGTGGGGATAGTTGACCACACTCGCCGAACGGAGGCCGTGTGTTCGAGCCCTCATTCATCCAGGGATGCTGCTGGCGAGTGCGACTGATCTCATCCGGCCACTGCACGCCTTGTTCGCAGCGCTCCGACTGCATCCGGTCGAGGCCCCGAGCACAGGCTCGGGTGAGCCTTCGGCATCAGCTCCTCGGCACGGTGATCTACCTGGCCACATCGACATCTGGCTCGCCGAGACACCCCGGGCTCGAAATCAGAACCCACACCTGGCAGTAGTTCGCCCCGCTGGATGAGTCCAGCGGGGCGAAACAGTCCACAGTCGCCAACAGCATCCGCGAACGAGCGTGAGGGGCCGCTGGGGTTAGGCGTGGTGGTCGAACTCGCCGGCCTTGAGGCCGTCGAGGAGGGCGGTGAAGGCTGCGAGGTTGGTGCGGAGGATGGTTTCGCCTTCGTCGGACTCGCGGAGTTCGATCAGCTTGTCGGCCCTGCGGACCTCCACACAGTTGTCGCCGGAGCTGCTGTAGGACGACTTCTGCCATTGATTCTGGGGCATTTCAGCCTTTCAGGGTCTTGGCCGTGTGATGGATCAGGTCTCGGGATTCATCGGCGTCGAGGGATGACTTCTCGATCCGATCGAGGACTCTTCGGTAGGACTCGAGCTCGTTCAGGGAGTCGTAGAAGATGGGGCCGGTTGATGCCTCCATCTCGACCGTGTCGAGCTCGGGAACCTCCCCGTACGAGTAGGCGAAGTTCTCGATCGAGCCCGGGTAGGTGTGGGCGGCGAAGGGGACGACTCGGATGCAGACAGCCTCTCCGGCGGCGTCATCGATCAGGGAGTGAAGCTGGCTCCGCAGAACAGCGGTGCCTCCGTAGCGGGTGACCAGGCTGGACTCGTGGATGTAGATCTCAAGCTTCTTCCTCGGGTCTTCCAGGAACTTGGCCCTTCGCTCCATACGGAAGCTGGTTCGTAGATCCAGCTCGTCAGCCGGAACTGGAGAGAGGTGACGGTTGAAGACTCCTCGCGCATACTCCTCGGTCTGCAGAAGCCCCGGGATGATTGCGGACGCCCAGTGCCGGATCGTGCCGGTGGCGAAGTCCTCGTGTTCGGCGGATTCGAGCAAGGTGTCTGGGAGTCGATGGCGGTACTTCTCCCACCAGCCCTTCTTGCGTGTGCTGATGCTGCCGAGGGAGCTGATCAACGGCTGGCTGCCGCAGTTGCAGGCCGCGGCGATGGTTCGGAGCCGGTCCATGCTGACGCTCGTCTTGCCGCTCTCCATCTGCGTCACCTGTGCAGCGCTAACTCCGAGCGCGCGGGCAAGCTGGCTTCCTCCGAGGCCGGCTCGCTCTCGCATCTTCCGGAGTTCGGCGCCCAGACGGCGCTGGCGAAAGGTTGGGTTCTGACGGCCAGGCATGGGGTCCTCTCTGCATCATGTGGACCCAGTGTGACGCGCGCCCGGGTGGTGGGGCCATCTGTCCCTCTGAAGAGGGAATTCTGAGCAAACTACCTAAACTTAAGTAGCTCGTGCGCTATGGTCGATGTCACATCGATCCGACGGATCGTCAGTAATGCTTGCTGGTAAGCACCGCAGAGCAGTCGTGCCTTCTTCCACGGCCTGGTTCACGGCGACGTATCCGCCGGTTCTCCACCCCACACACGCCCGGGAGTTCTCCCATGCGTCACCTCAACACGCCCTCCCTCGCCCTCTCCCGCCAGTCCCTCCGCAACGCGATGGTCCGCGCGGGCTGGCACCCCTCCGCCACCTTCGAGGCCGAACTCGCCCTCGGTGAGCTCCTCGCGAACGCCTGGCTGCACGGTGGCACCCCCGCGCCGGTCACCGAGATCCTCTTCCTCCACAACACCCTCCGGGTCTCCGTCGCCGACGAGAGCCCGCAGCTTCCCGTCCCGCAGCCCCTCGACCTCCTCGCCGAGTCCGGCCGGGGCCTCCAGCTGGTCGCCGGTCTCACCCACCGGTGGGGCGTCGACCCGCAGGAACGCGGCAAGGTCATCTGGTTCGAGTGCGACCTGGGTGCCGCCTGATGTCCCTCCCCCGCCGCCCGCTGCTGCCGACCGATCCCCGGGTCCGGGCCTGCACCGACGAGCACATCCGTACGCTCCTCGCCGAACTCCTCCAGCGCGGACGTAAGTTCGGCCTGCTCTTCCCCTCCGTCGACACCGACCGGACCCTCGACGGGCGCGTCCTGGTCTGCTTCAACACGGCGCCCGCGTCGACGCTGCTGAACCTCCTGTCCCTCCTCCTCGAAGCCGAACGACAGTGGGGCGCCCCGTGCGATTCCTGATCGCCGCGGCCTTCGCCGCCCTCCTCGCACTCGCGCTCGCGACCGTCGCCCTGGGGGTCGTCACCGCTCTCCGCGCGACCCCGCCGGAGCCGGACGAGGGCGACTGACGGGCCGGCGGGACGGCAGCGGTCCTCACCCGCGGCGCCGGATCCGGCGTTCCATGTTCCCGCGGATCGTCCGCGACGCCGTCCCGGCCGCCGCCGCGAGGAACACGAAGTTGTACCCGATCTGCAGCACCACCACGAGCCGCGCCGTCTGCCCCGCCGGGGTGATGTCGCCGTACCCCACCGTCGCCATCGTCACGACCGTGAAGTACAGCGCGTCCAGCCGCGTCTCCAGCCCCGCGAACTCGGCCTTGTGCGCGCCCAGCGCGTAGTACGTCGCCGAGAAGATGACCATCGCCAGGAAGATGAGGAAGGCCAGCCAGGCCACCGGCTGCTTCGCCGTCCCCTTGAGCACCCCGACGATCTTCGCCAGCATCAGCCAGCTCAACCCGCCCAGTGCCGCCACGAAGACCGTCCAGCTCAGGAGCGGCCGCCGGTCGCCGAACCACTCCAACGGCAGCGTGAAGTACCCGACCATCAGCAGCGTGAACGCGCCCAGCAGCCACGCCACGGCCCGGAGGTCGGCCGACGGGAGAGGAGGGATCTCGGACATCCCGCCCAGCCTGGTCCACCCGGACCCGCCCCGCCCGCCCGGCTACTCCGGCCGGGGCGAGGCGGCCCGGGAAAGCGTCGAGCCCCCGGTGGAAATCCACCGGGGGGCTCGACCAGAACCTCGTACGACGACTCAGGCGGTCGTCTCGGGGCGCTTCGCCTCGGCACTCTTCGTCACGTTGGTCGGCGTGACGGCCGGGCGGTCGGCGGCCTGCTGGGGGGCGGCCGTGCTCTGCGCGGTGCCGGCGTCCGCCTGCTCGCCGCCGTCCTCGCGCATCGCCTTGGTCTCCGCCTTCAGGATGCGCATCGACTTGCCGAGGCCACGGGCCATCTCCGGCAGCTTCTTCGATCCGAACAGCAGGACTACGACCGCCAGCACCACCAAGATGTGCCAGGGCTCAAGACCGTTCCGCAGCATCCCTGGCCACCGGTCCCTTCTTGTCTAGAGTCACGGAGGGCGCTAGGCCCTGCTGGCCAGTATGCCTGGCCCCCAGGCCGAACGGATACACCGGACGGGAAACGCTGGCCGAAAACCAGGTGCCGTCCGAACGGATCACCGATGGCGGCGCCGCCGGGCCATCAGTAGACGAATGGCACCAGCCGCTTGGAAACCCGCTGGTAGTCGGCGTACGCCGGGCCGAACGCGCCGAGCAGCAGCCGCTCCTCGGCGGCGATCCGCCAGCCGTACGCGCCGAGCAGCAGAACGGTGACCAGCAGTGCCGCCGCCCAGCTGCCGGTGCCGAGCGCGTAGCCGCACCAGACCAGCAGGCTGCCCGCGTAACCCGGGTGGCGGATCAGCCGGTACGGGCCGCTGCGGACCACCTGCTGGGTGTCCACCGTCCGCAGGGTGCGGGTGTAGTAGCGGCCCAGGGTGCGCATGCCCCAGCCGCGCAGGGCCAGCCCGGCGACGACCAGCGCGACCCCGGCCCAGCGCGGCCCGGCGGGCAGCATGCCGACGCCGGCGCGTTCGAACAGCACCACCACCAGGACGGACGCGACGTAGCAGGTGAGCAGCAGCCGGGTCGAACCGCGGTCGCGGTCGTCGGCGCGCCAGCTGCCGGCCGCGCTGTCCTCGCGGCGGCGCAGCAGCAGCTCGTAGCCGACCCAGCAGAGGACGCCGAGCAGGGAGAGGAGGGACGGCAGGGACATGGGGAGCTCCTGACGGTCGCGGACTACCCCTCCACGGTCCCCCGGCCGCGCCGCCGGGACACGCACCCGGGGGTGGATGCCGCCGGGTCCACCCCGGGGTGGACGGTCTCCGCGATCGCTGCGGTCACCGCGGTCACCGGGGCCGCCGGGGCCGCCGCGCCAGGAGGTAGCCGCGCCGGGTGTCGGCCTCCTCGGGCAGGCCGTCCCGCTCCAGCCGGGCCTCGACGCCGAACCCGGCCTCGGCGAGGCGGGCGGCGACGGTGTCGGTCCGCAGGAAGTGGAAGTCCACGTCGACGTCGTGGCCCCACCACTCCGCCAGGTGCCGCACCTCCTCGCCCAGGTGGAAGGAGACCAGCAGCAGCCCGCCGGGCCGCAGCACCCGCAGCATCTCGGCGAAGGCGGGCAGCAGCTCGTCCGGCTCCAGGTGGATCACCGAGTACAGGGCCACGGCCGCCGCGAACTCGCCGTCGGCGGCGGGCAGCGCCAGCAGGTCCCCGGTGCGGAACTCGGCCCGCGGGTGCTCGCGCGCGGCCAGCTCGACCATCCGCGGCGACAGGTCGATCCCGACCACCCGCGCGCCCTGGCCGGTCAGCCACCCCGCCACGTGCCCCGGCCCGCACCCCAGGTCCGCCACCACCCCGCCGGCCGCCTCCTCCACGACGGCCCCCAGCAGCGCCCGGTCCACCACCTTGTGCGCCAACTCGCCCCCGATCCGCCCCAGGTACTCCTCCGCCACCACGTCGTAACTTCCGCGCACCCGCCCGTGTCCAGTCCCCATGCCCCTCACCCTGACACGGCCCTGCCCCTTCTCACCCCCCAGCACGAGAAACCGGACCACCCACACCCTCCGCCCCGCCCCCGCGAACCCGCCAACCCCTCCCCACCGCAGGCGACGCACGGGAAGTCGGCAGGGCCGACGTTTCGCGCGTGCCCAGTCGCCAAGCCCCCGCAGCACCGCCCTCGCCAGTCCTCCCTGCGCCGGAAGTCGGCCGGTTCGACTTCTCGTGCGCGCTTCCGACCGCCGTGCTCCGACTCCTTGCTGCACCTCTGCCCTTGCCGGTTCTCCCTGCACGGGAAGTCGGTGGGGCCGACTTCTTGTGTCGGCGCCGACGGGGTCGCCGGGGGTGCGGCAGTGCTCGTTGGCTGTGCGATGAATCAGCGGGGTCGGGGTTCGGCTCGTCCCGGGGGATTCCTGGAGGCAGGTGGTGCACGGGAGGTCGACGGGGTCGACTTCTTGTGTCAGCGCAGACGGCCGCCGGGGGGTGCGGCAGTGCTCGTTGGTTGTGTGGCGAGTCGGCTGGGTCGGGGGGAATCCCGGCGCCGGGCGGTGCGCAGGAAGTCGGCCGGGCCGACTTCTCGTGCGCGTGCTGGGGCTCGGGGGAGGACGGCGGAGAGCCCCCGTCCGGGTGGGCGGGGGCTCTCGATGACTCGCGTGGACGGTGGCCGTGCGGTGGGTCAGGCTGCGACGGGCTGCTCCGGGGCCGGGGCCGGGACCGGGGCGGGGGTGGCGGCGGGCAGGTGGCGCAGGAGGCGGTGGGCCAGGACGGCGGCGCCGAGGGCGAAGACCAGGCCGACGACGGCGGCGACGTGCAGGCCGTCCGTGAAGGCGCCGCGGGCGGTCTCCAGCAGGTCCGGGCCGAGCCGGCCGGGCAGGTGGGCCGCGACGGAGACCGCGCCGCCGAGGGTGTCCTGCGCGGTGGCGGCGGCGGTGCCGTCGACGCCCGCCGGGAGGGCGCCGTCCAGCTGGTGGCGGTAGACCGCGGCGCCCGCCGCGCCCAGCAGGGCGATACCGAGCGAGCTGCCGAGTTCGACGGCGGTCTCGGAGGTGGCGGAGGCGGCTCCGGCCTGCTCGACCGGGGTGGCGGAGACGACCATCTCGGCGGTCATCGTCATGGTGCCGACGGTGCCCGCGGCCAGCACGCCCGCCGCGGTGAGGATGAGTGCCAGCGGGGAGTGCGGGCCGACCTGGGTCATCGTCGCGAAGCCGCCGGCGCCGACCACGAAGCCGCCGCCCATCAGGGCCGCCGGGCGGACCTTGCCGGCCAGGGCCGAGCCGATCCCGATCGCCGCGCCGACGCCGACGCTCGGCACCAGCGACCAGAGCGAGGCGGTGAACGGGCTCATGCCCTTGACCAGCTGGAGGTACTGGGAGGTGAAGAGGGCGAAGCCCATCATCGCGAACATGGCCAGGGTGTTGACGCTGATGGCGCCGCTGAACGTGCGGATCCGGAACAGGCTCAGGTCGATCAGCGGGTTCGCGGCGGTGCGCTGGCGCTGCACGAAGGCGACGGCGATCAGCAGCCCGGCCGCGGCGGCGAGGGCGGGGGGCGGGCTCCAGCCGTCCACGGCGAGGGTCTTGACGCCGTAGACCAGGGGCAGGATCGCGGCGAGCGAGAGCACGGCGCCGGCCACGTCGAAGCGGCCGGTGCGGGCGGTGGTGCGGTACTCGGGCAGCAGGACGGGCGCGGTCAGCAGCACCAGGACCATCACCGGGACGGCGACCAGGAAGGCCGAGCCCCACCAGTAGTGGTCGAGCAGCAGCCCGCCGGCGACCGGGCCGAGGGTGGCCCCGGCGGTGAGGGCGCCGCCCCAGGCGCCGAGGGCGACCTGCCGCTGCTTGGGGTCGTGGAACATGTTGCGGATCAGCGCCAGGGTCGAGGGCATCACGGTGGCCCCGGCGACGCCGAGCAGGGCGCGGGCGGCGATCAGCTGTTCGGCGCTGCCGGACCGGGCGGCCAGCAGCGAGGCGACGGTGAAGCCCGCAGCACCGATCATCAGCAGCCGGCGGCGGCCGATCCGGTCGCCCAGCGCGCCCATCGTGATGAGCAGTCCGGCCAGCAGGAACGAGTACATGTCCATGATCCACAGCTGCTGGGTGCCGCTGGGGGCCAGCTCGGTGGAGATGTACGGGACGGCGAAGAACAGCACGCCCATGTCCATGGAGAGGACCAGGGTCGGGAGCAGGAGGACGGCCAGGCCGGTCCATTCGCGACGGCCTGCGCGGCCGGTGGTTGCGGTCATGGGGAAGACGGTACGGACGTTTCAGACGCTTGTCTAGTACAGATGTGTAACTCGAACGTCCAAGACGTTCGTGCAAGACATCCGTGCAGATGTTCCGTAGGATCGGGGCATGGGAAACCGCGAAGACCTGATGGCCGGCGCCAAGCACTGCCTGTACGAGAAGGGCTACGGACGCACCACGGCCCGCGACATCGCGAGCGCCTCGGGTGTCAGCCTGGCCGCGATCGGCTACCACTTCGGCTCGAAGGACGCGCTGCTCAACGCCGCGATGATCGAGGCGATCGGCGAGATGGGTGAGGCCCTGGGGGTGGTGGTGTACGGCGCCAACCAGGTGTCCGACGACCCGGAGACGCGCTTCGCCGCCGCCTGGAACGGCCTGCGGGACGTCTTCGCCGAGCACCGGGGGCTCTGGGCCGCGCAGTTCGAGGCGCTCGCCCAGGCCGGGCACAACCCGGAGCTGGCGAAGGCCTTCGAGGACGCGCAGAAGGACGGGCGGCTCGGGCTCGCCGCCGTGTTCCAGGGGCTGCCCGAGGTGCCGGACAACGAGGAGGAGCTCGCCCGCGGCACCTTCTACCAGATCCTGCTGGCCGGCTACGTCGCCCAGTGGCTCGCCGCGCCCGACCTGGCGCCGACCGGCCAGGAGTTCCTGCGCGGGCTCCGGCTGGTCAGCGGCACCGTGCTGGGGGCGGGCGCCACGCCCTGACGCGCGTTACGCCCTGACGCTCGCCGGGCCCTGGCACCCGCCAGGCCCCGACACCCGCTACCCCCCGACACCCGCTACGCGGTGACGGCGGTCAGCAGCACCACCGAGTCGACGTGGGCCACCAGCCCGTGCCGCTCCTGCGGCACGGGCTCCAACTCGCCCGCGGCCAGCTCCACCCGCCGCCCGGCGATGGTCAACGAGACCCGGCCGCGCAGCACCTGGACGCTCCCCGCGGTGGGCGGGGTGTGCTCGTCCAGCGAGGTGCCCGCGGTCAGGGCGATCACGGTCTGCCGCAGCACCCCGTCGTGCAGCACCAGATGGGCGCTGCGCCCGTGCGGACCCTCGGCCGCCCGGGCGGCGTGCTCCACGGCGAGCCGTTCGAGATCGGGCATCGCGCCGCCTCCTCCTCTGCCGGGTGCCCAGGCCGTGTGCCCAGGCTGGCGGACGCACCGCCGGGGCGCACCCGGGAGGGGTCCGGAGCGGGCCGCCCGAGGTGCAGGCCCCGCCGACTGCCCGCATCGTGGAGGCATGGCGACCAACCAGAGGATCTTGAACGGACTCCAGGTCAACCGCTCGCTGCTGGCCGGTGGCGTGGTGCTGACCGGCATCGGCTCGGTGCTCGGCGCGGCCGGGGCGGCACTGGTGTGCGCGGCGCTGTTCACCGCGGGCCGCGACTGGGTGCGCAGCATGGAGACGCCGCCGGGCACGCTCGCCCAACGGGCCCTGCACGAGGCGAAGGTGGCTTCCTCGGCCGGCTGGGAGGCCTGGCGCGCGGAGCACGGCTCGCCCAACTGAGCACGGGTGCAGGGGCGGACGCGCAACGTACGCGCGTACGGACGTGCGCACGTACGACACGGCGGGCCGCCATGGGGGTGCGGCCCGCCGCGGTTCCGGGGGCTGGGGCGCCGCTACAGCCCGAGCGACTTGGCGATGATGCTGCGCATGACCTCGCTGGTGCCGCCGTAGATCCGGAAGACCCGGTTGTCGGTGTAGAGCCGGGCGATCGGGTACTCCAGGATGTAGCCGTAACCGCCGTGCAGCTGGAGGCACTTGTCGATCACGGTGGAGGCCGACTCGGTGCAGAACAGCTTCACGGCGGCCGCGTCCGCGACGCTCAACTCGCCGTTCTGGTAGAGCTCCAGGGCCTGGTCCACCATCGACTGCTGCGCCAGCACCTGGGCCTGGCAGTCGGCCAGGGTGAACTTGGTGTTCTGGAACTCGGCCACCGCCTTGCCGAACACCTTGCGGTCCTTGACGTACTGCACCGCGAACCGCACCGCCGCCGCGGCCGCCGCGTACGCGCCGACCGCGATCGCCAGCCGCTCCTGCACCAGGTTGTGGGTCAGGTACGAGAAGGCCCTGCCCTCCTCGCCGAGCAGGTCCTCCACCGGCACCTTGACGTCGACGAACGCCAACTCGGCGGTGTCCGAGGTGCGCAGGCCGATCTTCTGCAGCTTGCGCCCGACCGAGTAGCCCGGCGAGGTGGTGTCCACGCACAGGATGGAGAGCCCCGCCCGGCGGTCCTCCGGGTCGTACGCGGCGGTGCGGGCGACCACCAGGACCAGGTCGGCCAGCACGCCGCCGGTGATGAAGGTCTTGGCGCCGTTCAGGACGTAGTGGGTGCCGTCCTCGGAGAGCCGGGCGGTGGTGGTGATGCCCGCGAGGTCGGAGCCGGCGCCCGGTTCGGTCATCGCGATCGCGGTCATGATGTCGCCGGAGACGAAGCCGGGCAGCCAGCGCCGCTTCTGCTCCTCGTTCGCGTACTCCAGCAGGTACGGCAGCACCAGTCCGGTGTGCACGCCGGAGGAGCCGAAGCTCACCCCCGCGCGGGCGGTCTCCTCGGCGATCACCGCCTGGTACTTGAAGCCGCTCTCGCCCGCGCCGCCGTACTCCTCCGGCACCTCGATGCCGTAGACGCCGAGTTCGCCGAGCTGGCGGTAGAAGTCGCGGGGCGGGTGGCCGTCGGCCTCCCAGCTCTCGTAGACCGGGACGACCTCGTTGGCGATGAAGTCCCGGATGGTCTCCCGGAAGGCCTCGTGGTCCTCGTTGAACACGGTGCGGCGCACGGCGGCGCTCCCTTCGACGGTGCCGGCCGGAGGGCCGGCGGAGGCGGAACGTACCAGGTGGTGGCCCGACAAGTTAATCCCGGGTAGCCTCGACTGTCCAGCGTCGGCGGGCCCGGGGCGGGCCCGGGAACGCTGCTCGACGCGGCTGCCAAGTGAATCCTTGCTAGCCTTCGGGCGGAGCTCGGGACGGATGCGGGGAGGTGCGCGATGGTGGTCCGGAGGCCGCCCGGCCGACGCGCCCAGATCCTCGCCGTGGCCGCCGACCGCTTCCACCGCAGCGGCTACCACCAGGTCTCGATGTCCGAGGTCGCGGCCGGGGTGGGCATCACCGCGCCCGCCCTCTACCGGCACTTCCGCGGCAAGCCCGAACTGCTGGACCGCGCCGTCCGGTTGGGCCTGGACGCGCTCGCCGACGGCCTGCGCGCGGCCGGCAGCACCACCGAACTCGGCGCCGCGCTGGCCGCGGTGGCGGTCGGCCACCGCCCGCTCGGCACCCTGGTGCAGCGCGACGCCCGACTGCTGCCGCCGGCCCGCCGGGCCGGACTGCGCCGCGAACTCCGCGCGGACGTCGCCCTGATGGCCGCCGTACTGCGCGCCGAGCGGCCGGAACTCTCCGCCCCGGATGCCGAGTTGCTCTGCTGGTCGGCGCTCTCCGGCTGCGCCGGGCTGTCCTACCAGTCGGCCGCCCCGCAGCCCCGCCGGGCCGAGGCGCTGCTGCGCGAACTGGTCGCGGCCGTCCTCGCGGTCCCCCTGGACGGCACCGCCGAGAGCGCCGACGACACCGCCCCCGCGTCGCAGCGGACCCAGGGGCGGACCCAGGAGCGGGCACAGGAGCGGACCCAGGCGCAGCCACCGGAGCAGCCGAGGCCGCAGGCCCGCCGCGAGGAACTGCTCGCCGCCGCCGTCCGGCTGTTCCACCAGCGCGGCTTCGACAACGTCAGCACCGATCAACTCGGCGCCGCCGTCGGCATCTCCGGCCCGAGCGTGTACCGGCACTTCGACAGCAAGGCCCAGCTGCTCGCCGCCTCCCTGGTGCGCAGCCGGGAGCGGCTCTGGCACGAGGTGGACGGCGCGATCTCGACGGCCGCCGGGCCGGCGGAGGCGCTGGCGGCCGGGCTGGGCGCGTACGTCGACTTCGCGCTGCGCAACGGCGACTACCTGGGGGCGATGTTGAGCGAGACCGAGCGGCTGGCCCCGCCGGACCGCCGGGCCGCGGTGGACTTCCGGCGGGACTTCCTGCGCACCTGGGTGGGGCTGCTCCGGCAGGTGCGCCCGGAGTACGACGCGGTGACCGCCCGGATCCGGGTGCACGCGCTGTTCTCGCTGGTCAACGACGGGGTGCGGAACCGCCCGTACAGTGCCCGGCCCGACCTCGGCGACTGCCTGCGGCGGATCGGCCGGGCGGTGCTCGGAGTCGAGACTTCGTAGGAGCACCCAGGCGCACCCGGGAGACGGAGCGGGCCGGGGGGGCGCCCCCCGGGGGCGCCGCCCCCACGCACACGCCCAATCCGAGGCGCGAACCCCGTAGGCCCGCGGCCCCGTGCGGTGCGACCGGGCGCGGACCCGGTCGGGCCCGGCTAGTAGAGGACGTGCGGGTAGTAGACCCGGGCGTCGAAGTTGCCGTTGCCCTGGAGGGCTCCGACGTTCCCGCTGTTGCCCGCCACGGCGAGGCCGTTGTTCTGGTTGCTCGCCCCCGAGCCGGTGGCGGTCTGCTGGGTGTTGACCACGTTGCCGTTGACGGTGCCGATGACGTTGCCGGAGCCGACGTTGCTCACGACGCTGCTGTTGGAGTGGTCGATCGCGCCGGCGCCGTTGTCGGCGTGGGCGGTGGCGGCCCCGACGCCGACGAGGAGGAAGGCCCCGAGGGCGGTGACGGCGGCGGCTGCGCGAATACGGGACACGCTGGTCTCCCTGAGCTGGAAGTGCGAATGTGGCGCGATCCGGAGTGGCCGCTCCGTAGCGCCGTTGCCTGACGTCGCACGTTCAGCATTCACCAGTGACGTGGACGAACTCCACCAAACGGGTGGCATTTCCCTCGATGGTGGGGGAGCGGTCAATTCCGAGTTGACCAGAATCCGTCATTCCGCCTGATGTATAGAAAGAAATGGTCGACGGATTGTCGCACTGGCACACTGAGGACCCATGTCTGAAGGTGCCCCGACCGAGCCCACCCCGACCGAGCCCACCCCCGCCGAGCCCACTCCGGCCGACGGCGTGCGCACCACCGAGGTCGACCTCGGTGGCCTGGTGAACGTCCTCGCCACCCACCTCTACTCCACGCCCCTGGTCGCCCTGCGCGAACTGGTCCAGAACGCCCACGACTCGCACACCCGCCGGCTCCTGGAGGACCCGGACGGCGAGCACCGGCCGCGGATCCGGGTACGTGCCGACGCCGCGCGGCGGACCGTCGCCATCGAGGACACCGGGGCCGGCCTCACCGAACCGGAGATCCACGCCTACCTCGCCACCGTCGGCACCGGCTACACCCGGATGCTGCGCGAACTGACCGGGAACCAGGAGCTGATCGGCGCCTTCGGCCTGGGCTTCCTCTCCGCCTTCTCGGTCGCCGACGAGGTGACCGTCACCACCACCTCGCACCGCGAACCGCGCCTCGGCCACCGCTACCGCAGCCGCGGCGGCGAGCAGTACCAGGTCGACCCGGCCCCCGCCCGCCCGGAGCCCGGCACCGTCGTCGAACTGGCGCTCAAGGCCGAGCACGCGCACCTCGCCGACGAGCACGCCCTGCGCGAAGTCCTCGGCCGCTACTGCGTCCTGCTGCCCGTACCGGTCTACGTCGGCGACGACGAACGGCCCGTCAACGCCGTCCAGGTGCCCTGGCGCCAGCGGGTAGACGGCGACCAGCACGCCGCCCGGATGCGCTTCGCCACCGCCTTCGGCCGCCGCTTCGAGCCGCTCACCGCCTTCCCCGTGCTGCCCGTCCAGGGCGACGGCCCCGGCGACGGCCCGTCGGACGGCGCCACCGACGGCCCGGCCGGCAGCGCCACCGACGGCCCGTCAGGCGGCGCCACCGACGCGGTCGGCCTGCTCTGGGTCCAGGACGGCGGTTCCTACGGCAGCAGCGACAACCGCGACCTCGCCGTCTACCTGCGCGGCATGCTGCTCGCCGAGGACGCCCGCGACCTGCTGCCCGGCTGGGCCGGTTTCATCGGCGGCGTGATCGAGTCCAGCCGGCTCACCCCCACCGCCAGCCGCGAGGACCTCCAGCGCGACGAGCACTACCGCGCGCTGCAACGGGCCCTCGCCGACGCCGTCGTGGACGGCCTGTACGAGACGGCCCGGCTGAGGCCCGCCGTCTGGCGCCGGATCCTCACCCGGCACGGCCAGGAGCTGCTCGGCGCCGCGCTCTGCGACGACCGGCTGTTCACCCTGCTCGCCGACGACGTCCCGGTGCCCACCTCGCAGGGCGACCTCACCGCGGGCGGCCTGCGGGCGGCCGGCGGGGGCGCGGTGCACGTCGCGCTCGGCAGCGGCGGCGGCTTCGAGGAGATGCTGTACCGGGCGATGCGCGTCCCGATCGCCCGCGGCGACCGCTACGCCGTACTGCCGTTCCTGCGCCGCTACGCCCAGTTGCGCGGCTGCCGGCTGGTCGAGCTGGGCAGCGAACAGGGCAACCGGGAACTGTTCCGCGACCCGGAGCGGCCGCTGCCGCCCGAGGACGCGGCCTGGCTCGCCGGCGCCCTCGCCGACCAGGGGGAGCAGCTCGTCCCGGCCCGCTTCGACCCGCCCGGCCTGCCGCTGGTCCTGGTGCCCGACCGGGAGGCCGAGTTGAAGGCCCGGATCGAGGACGACCAGGCCGACGCCCGGATCCCGTCCGCCGCGCTGCGGCTGGCCCGGGCGTTCACCGCCCGCACCGACGGCGCGGTCAAGGCCCGGCTCTACCTCAACCTGGACTGCCCGGCCGTGCGGGACCTGCTCGCCGCCTACCGCACCGGCCACACCGGCAGCGCCACCGCGGCCGGGCTGCTCCGCTCGCTCAAGGTGATCATGGCGGCGGCCTCCACCGGCCCCGCCGAGGGGGACCTCGGCGCCGCGCTGGCCGGCATCGGCACCGCCGTCTCCGCCCTCACCGCCGCCGTCCCGCCCGGCCTGCCGGACGTCCCGGACAGCCCCGGCGCGCTCCGGGGCGAGGCGTGACGGCCGACTCCCCGGCCGACGCCCAGCCGGACGCCCCGACTGGCAGACCCGCGGGCAGACCGGCCGCCGCCCCGCCGGGCGCCCCGACAGCGGCCCACGCCAGACCACACACCAGCACCACGCAGGGGGAACAGCCATGACCACCGACATCTGGGCCTGGGTGCGCGACACCCACCAGCAACTGCGCGAGGCCGGCCACGCACGGCTCGCCGACGCCATGTACGAGCTGCCCGAACACGCCACCGAGGGCCGCAACGAGCAGCTCGACGCGGTCTTCCCGGAGGCGGTCGCCTCCGCCCGGGCCCTCGGCCTGCCCTGGGTCGAGGTCTACCTGCGGCACTGGCGGATGCAGAACCTGCTGAACAAGCGCCAGCAGGGCGAGTCGGTGATGCCCGAGGCGGTCGACCTGCTGGAGTTCGCCCACCGGGAGGAGACGGCCGGCTGCCCGCAGTCCGTCTGCGTGGTGCAGGACTTCGCGATCTGCCACGCCCGGGTCGACGGCCCCGGGTACGTGGCCGAGCGCCTGGAGGTGGTCGGCGAGACACTGGAGCGGATCGAGCCCGGCCGGGCCTGCTTCGACTGCCTCTCCCGCGAGTACTCCGACGCCCTGGAGGACGACGGCCGGGCCGCCGACGCGCTCGCCCACCTGGACACCGCCTCCGCCCGGATGCAGGCGGCCGGCCAGCAGGTCTCGCTGCGCTTCCACCGAGCCCGGGCCGGCACCCTGCACCTGCTGGGCCGGCACGAGGAGGTGCTCACCCTGCTGGACACCACCGACCGGACCGCCAGGGCCAGGGGCGAGGAGCTCGACGAGAGCGACCGGCGCTGGGGCGACCTGCTGCGGGCCCGCGCGCTCGCCTCGCTCGGGCGCACACCGGAGGCGCTCGCCCTGCTGCCCGCCCGGGCCGAGGCCGAGCGGCACGCCGACCTGCGCGAGACCTGGACCCGGACGGTCGAGCTGCTGGTCGCGGCCGGGGCCTGGGAGAACGACGCCGAGCTGGGCGCCGTGCTGGCCGGCTGGGTCGGCTACCTGGACACCACCGGCTCGCACCGCCCCTGCGTGGACCTGCTGCTGGCGGCGGGCCGGCTGGCCCTCGCCCGCGGCGCCCGCACGGTGGCGCTGACGCTCGCGGCCACCGGGGAGCGCAAGCTGGCCCGGCTGCGCCGCACCGAGGGCGTGGCCGGGGAGGTGGCGGCCCTGCGCGCGGCCGCCGAGGCGCTGCCGGTGCCCGAGCTGCCCGTCCCGCCCGGCGAGCTGGCGGCGTACCTGGCCGAGGCCGAGGTGCCGGTCGAACCCGGTGCCGACCTGCTCGCCGTCGCCCTGGAGCGGTACCGGGGCGAGCCCGCCGGCGCCACCGGGCTGGCCGTGCCGCTGGCCACCGTGCTCGGCGGGCTGGGCCACGCCCGGGCCGCCGCCGACCTGCTGTGGCAGCGGCTGGACGTCGACCCGGGCAGTGAGCACCTGGTCGGCACGCTCGGCCAGCTGCTGATCGAGGCCGGGGACGCCGAGGGGATCCGCCGGCTCGCCGACCGGCTGGCCGCGACCGCCCCGGCCGACGCGCACTGGATCCGCGCCCGCTGGGCCGCCGCCGAGGGCCGCTGGGCCGAGGTGCTGGAGCAGTGCGGGGCGATCCTGGCGCTGGAGGCGAACCGGATCAACACCCGCCGGCTGGCCGCGGCCGCCGCCACCGAACTGGGCGACCACGCCACCGCCCAGCGCCTCTACCAGGAACTGCTGGAGCACGCCCTGTCCGCCGAGGAGGCGGGGGAGGAGCAGCTCCACCGGACGGTCCAGGAGCCCGACCTCTGGCACCTGGTCACCGCCGCCACCGCCAACCGGGACTGGGCCGTGGTCCGCTCCACCGGTGCCCGGATCGGCATCGAGTTCGACGAGCCCGAGGGCCCGGTGGACGAGGAGTGGCAGCTGGTCACCGTCCGCGCCACCCGCACCAACGGTTCGACGGCCGACCTGCCCGCCGTCCGCACCGGCCCGGCGACCGCCCGGATCCTGCCGGTGCTCGGCGACGACCTCACCCTCAACCACGGCGACGTGGTGGTCTTCGCCCCGGCCCTGCTGGAGGCCCCGCCGGCCGAGGACGCCCCGGAACCGGAGCGGGCGAACTGGCGCCCGGTCTTCGCCCTGCTGACCCTGCTCGACCCGGCGGGCTTCACCACGTACTGGATCGACGGCGCCTGGCCCGGCGACGAGGCCTGGTCCGGCTTCCGGGACGACCTGCGGGCGGCCGGCTACGCGGTCTGGGCGTACAGCGGGGAGCAGTACCGGATCACCGACCCGACGGAGGACGACGGCTCGCTGCCCGGCGTGTACGCCGCGCTCGGCGTCCCGCCGACCGCCTCGGCGCAGGCGGCCGACGCGCTGCTGCACGAGCTCACCGCCGGCTGGGCCCACCCGCTGGCCTGGCTCGACCTGGCCGACGCGGCCGGGGCGGACCTCGGCCGGCACGCCGGGATCGTCGAGCGCTACGACCTCTGAGCCGGCCCGCCCCCAGGCCCCGCCCCTGGTCGGTTCCCCGGCCCGTTCCCCGGCTCGTGCCCCGGCCGGTCCGCACCTCCGGGCCGGCCGGGGAACCATCACCGTCCCCGGCGAGTCTTTGTCATTGCTTTACCATGACATTGCCAAGACTCGACCTCCAGGAGAGCCAGCACCGTGACCAGCATCGCCCTCGGCCCGTCCTGGCTCGATCCGACCACCCTGATCTCCACCTTCGGCCTGGTCGGCATCCTGGCCATCGTCTTCGCCGAGTCCGGCCTGCTGATCGGCTTCTTCCTCCCGGGCGACTCGCTGCTGTTCACCACCGGCCTGCTGGTGGCCGGCGGCACCTACCTGCACCAGCCGCTCTGGCTGGTCTGCACGCTGATCGTGCTGGCCGCGATCGCCGGGGACCAGGTCGGCTACCTGTTCGGCCGGAAGGTCGGGCCGGGCCTGTTCCGCCGCCCCGACTCCAGGGTCTTCAAGCAGGAGAACGTCGAGAAGGCCGCCGCCTTCTTCGAGCGGCACGGCCCCAAGGCGATCGTGCTGGCCCGCTTCGTGCCGATCGTGCGCACCTTCACCCCGATCGTCGCCGGGGTGAGCAGGATGAACTACCGCAGCTTCGTGCTGTTCAACGTGGTCGGCGGGGTGCTGTGGGGCGCCGGGGTCACCGTGCTCGGCTACTTCCTGGGCCAGATCCCCTTCGTCCGGGACAACATCGAGGCCATCCTGGTCGGCATCGTGCTGGTCTCCGTGGTCCCGGTGGCGGTCGAACTGCTCCGGGCCCGCCGTTCCGGAGCGCGCGACACCGCGGGCCGCCGCGCCGGGTAGGCGTCCGGGGGTGCCGCCGCCGGACGTCGCGTACATGTGCGTCCGGCTGTTCGATCAGGCAAGGTGTATCCGGAGATCGAACGGTGGCCGACGGCCACCAGGGGTGGCGAGGAGCGGAAGTGCCTAAGCGGGGCCGACCGGGTGCGGGCAAGCGGGCGAGGGGAGGCCGGGCGGTCCGCCAGGTGCGGCAGACACCGCCGCAGCCGGTGCACCCCGCCGAGGCGCCGCCCACCGAGGGCCTGCTCGGCTACCCGGCCCCGGTCGTCGAGCCCACCACCGTGGTGCCGCTGCTCCCGCCGGTAACGGAGACCAAGGGCCTGCTGGCCCCCGAGCCCGCGCCGGAGTCCGGGGCCGGTGTCGGTGTCGGGGCCGGGGCCGGGACGCCGCCGGAGCCGCTGGAGCCGCACCCCGAGCTGGCCATCGACCTGCGCCCCCGGGACGGGGGCGCCGAGGAGCCCCCGGCCGGGCGCCCGGCCCCCGAGCGCCCCGCGGCCGCCCGCCCCCCGCGCCGCCGCTCGGTCGCCGAGGACACCCTCACCCCCGAGGAGTGGCGCGCCGCCGGCTACACCCCGCCCACCGGCATCCCGATCCCCGAACTGACCGCCGGCGCCCCCGGCGAAGCGCCCTGGCCGGACCGGATGCGCACCCTGCTGCGCACCCCGATGTCCGAGCGCCCCGCCTTCGAGCGCACCGCCCGCGAGATGCACCCCTCGGCGGCCGCCGCCCGCAACGTCCCCCGCATCCTCGACCTGACGCTGCGCATCGGCGAGCTGCTGCTGGCCAGCGGCGAGGCCGCCGAGGACGTCGAGGCGGCCATGCTCGGCATCGCGCACGCCTACCGGCTGGACCACTGCGAGCCGCAGGTCACCTTCACCCTGATCGGCATCTCGCACCAGCCCTCGCTGGTCGAGCCGCCGGTCACGGCCGACCGCGTGGTGCGCCGCCGCACCTCCGACTACACCCGGCTGAACGCGGTCTACCAGCTGGTGGCGGACATCACCGCGGAGCAGGTGACGGTCAACGACGCCTACCGCCGGCTCGCCGCGATCCGCCGCAACCGGCACCCGTACCCGGCCTGGTTCCTCGCCCTGACCACCGGTCTGCTGGCCGGCGCGGCGACCTTCCTGGTCGGCGGCCGGCTCGACGACAAGGCCTGGCTGGTCTTCGGCAGCGCCTTCGTCGCGGCCGTCCTCGGCGACCGGCTGGCCTCGGCGCTGGCCAAGCGCCGGCTGCCGGAGTTCTACCAGTTCGTGGCGGCCGCGATGCCGGCCGCCGCGTCCGGGATCATCCTGTCCTTCAACGACTGGGGCCTGCGCGGCTCGGTGGTGATCACCGGCGGCCTGTTCGCCCTGCTGCCCGGGCGCGCCCTGGTCGCGGCCGTCCAGGACGGCCTGACCGGCTTCTACATCACCGCCGCGGCCCGGCTGCTGGAAGTGATCTACCTGGTGGCGGGCATCGTGATCGGCGTGATCATGATCCTCTACCTGGGCGTCGGCTTCGAGGCGAAGCTCAAGCCGGACGAGAGCCTGGTGGGCATCAGCTACCCGCCGGTCCAGATGGTCGCCGCGATGGTGCTGACCCTGGCCTTCGCCACCCTGCTGCAGACCGACCGCCGCACCCTCGCCCTGGTCACCCTCAACAGCGGCATCGGCTGGGCCAGCTACGGCGCGCTGGTGTACAACGCGCACGTCAACCCGATCGCGGCCACCGGGGTGGCGGCCGGCCTGGTCGGCCTGTTCGGCCAGCTGATGGCCCGGGCCCGGAACGGCTCGGCGCTGCCGTACGTCACCGCCGCGATCGGCCCGCTGATGCCCGGTTCGGCGCTCTACCTCGGGATGCTGGCCTTCGCCCAGGGGCACTCCAGCACCGGCCTGGTGTCGGTGTTCCGGGCGGCCGCGATCGCGATGGCGCTGGCCATCGGGGTGAACCTCGGCGGGGAGATCGCCCGGCTGTTCCTCAAACTGCCGGTGGGCGCCGAGCTGCCCTCGCTCTACCCGGTGGTGCCCCGCCGGGCGGCCAAGCGCACCCGGGGGTTCTGACCGCGCGTTGAGCCCGGTGACGGATTCCGAGCGGGGTCCGTGTTGGGCGGCTATTGGGCCCCGGGCCATGTCACGGCAGGCAGGACGCAGGACCAGGAACGAAGGTAAGACCCATGACGGCAATGCTGGACAGCTACCGCGAGCACATCGTCAACACGCACAAGCAACCGCTGTTCCTGCTGCTGGTCGGCTTCATCACCTCCTTCGTCTTCATCCGGTTCAGCGTGCGGATGATCCGCGCCAAGGTGCGCTGGTGGCCCGGCAACGTCACCCCCGGCGGCCTGCACATCCACCACATGGTGTTCGGCCTGGGCTTCCTGCTGGTCGGCGGCATCGGGGTGTTCGCCACCTACGGCGGCACCCCGTGGATCGACTGGTTCGGGCTGGCCTTCGGCATCGGCTGCGGCCTGGTGCTGGACGAGTTCGCGCTGATCCTGCACCTGGACGACGTGTACTGGAGCGAGCAGGGCCGCAAGTCGGTGGACGCGGTGATCTTCGGCATCCTGTTCACCGCCCTGCTGCTGATCGGGTACGTGCCGCTCGGCGTGGTGCCCGGCGAGGACACCCGGTGGGGCCTGATCACCGTCATCTCGGTGAACGCGCTGGCCTCGGTGATCACCCTGCTCAAGGGCAAGGTGTGGACCGGACTGCTCGGGATCATGGTCCCCGGCCTGTCCTGGATCGGCGCGATCCGGCTGGCCCGCCCGAGCAGCCCGTGGGCCCGCTGGCGGTACACCACGCGCCCCCGCCGCCGGGCGCGTGCGCTGCGGCGCGAACGCCTGCTGCACCGGCGCGCGGACCGGGCCCGCACCTGGCTCTTCGACCTGATCGCCGGCGCGCCCGACAAGGTGCCCGCCAACCACCCGGCCGCCCACCGGGTCGCCGAGCGGATGGCCGCCCGGGCCTCCGCCCACCTCGACGCCCACGCCGCCCGGGCGCTGTCCCGCCGCCGGGCCCGGCTGGCCGACCGCCGCTCGGCCGCGACCGCCGGGGCGGAGGCGAAGGCGCCCGCGGCGCACCCGCAACCGGCCGAGGGGCCCGCCGAGGGCGTGCCGGCCCGCTCGGCCGGGGCCCGGCAGCGCCGCCGTACGGTCCGTGCCGGGCGCAACCGGACGTACGCGGTCGGCCCGACCGGCCTGGAGCGCCGCCCCGGCCGACACCCCCACCTACGGACGAAGACCCGCCGGATCCACCGCTAGTTCGTATACCGCGTGCGCCTGGGCGACGGTGACACCCGGTCGGATCATCGGATGGTCACCCGGCCGGCGGAGCGCGTTCGAGGTGTGAAAACCCTCGGAGTTGAGAACATGATCGGCGAGTGACCGTTCTGTCACGTGATGGGATGATTCGTCGGATCCCCCGCCGCCCGACCGCAGCCCCGCAGGCCGCGTGCCGCCCGGCCACCGCCGTCATCCCCTCCGGACCGTGAGAAGGGATGTCTCGTGGCGCGCAGGATCCTGCCGACCCTCCTGTTGTCCCTCACCGCCCTGCTCGGGCTGCTCCCCGCCGCCCAGGCGGCCCCGGTACAGCCGGAACCGGCGCGGCCCGCCCCGGCGCAGGCCGAACCCGCGCAGGCCGAACCGCCGGCCGCAGCGACCCCGGCCGGCCAGGACCCGTACCCCTCCGCCGAGGAGATCGACCGCTCCCGCACCGAGGCCGACGGCAAGGCCGCCTCCGCCGCCGCGCTGGAGACCGCGCTCACCGCCGCCCGCACCGAACTCGACCGGGCCGCCCGCGGTGCCGAGCAGGCCGTCGAGGCCTACAACGGCGCCCAGCTGGCCCTCACCCGGGCCCGCACCGAGGAGACCGCCGCCAACCGGCGCGCGGCCGCCGCCGAGGCCGAACGCTCCGAAGCCGCCGACGACGCCGCCCGGCTCGCCGCCGAGACGTACCGGCAGGGCGCGGGCGCCGAACTCTCCGCCCTCAACGCCCTGCTCGGCGCCCACGGGCCGCGCGAGGCGAGCGCCCGCGCCGCCGTCGTCGGCGTGGTCAGCGAGCGCACCCGGCAGATCCTGGACGCCGCCACCTCCACCGCCGCCACCGCCCGCACCGCCTCGGCCGCCGCCCGCACCGCCACCGCGGCCGCCGAGAAGGCCGCGACCGAGGTCGGCGCGGCCAGGACCAGGGCCGAACAGCGGCTCGCCGCCCAGCAGGCCGAGGTCGCCGCGGCCGGCCGCCACCGGGAGCAACTGCTCACCGAACTCGCCGCCGCCCGCAACACCACCGTCGAGCTGGAGCGCAAGCGGAGCGAGGCCCTGGAGGCGATCGCCGCCCACGAGGCCGAGGCGGCCGCCCGGGCCGCCGCCGAACGGGCCGCAGAACAGGCCGCCCGGGAGGCCGAAGCCGCCGCGGCCGAGGCCGCCAGGGTCCAGGCGCCGCCCGACTCCCGCCCCTGGTCGGCCGAGGGCGCGGCCGCCGCGATCGCCTTCGCCCGCTCCAAGATCGGCCTGCCCTACATCTGGGGCGGCGAGGGGCCGGAGGGCTACGACTGCTCCGGGCTGACCATGATGGCCTGGCGCGAGGGCGGCAGGCAGCTCAACCACTTCGCCGCCGACCAGTACGCCCAGTCCACCCCGGTCACCTACCGCCAGCTGCGCCCCGGCGACCTGGTCTTCTGGACCGACACCGGCCGTTCCGCCGACATCCACCACGTCGGCCTCTACATCGGCGACGACCAGATGATCGAGGCCCCGAGGGTCGGCATGCCGGTCAAGCAGGCCAGCCTCTGGATCATGGGCACCCCGGACTACTACGCCCGGCCCTGACCCCCGCCGTCCCGGGCGCCGGTGTCGGAGGCCTCCGTTAGCGTGGCCGCTCCGACCACTCCCGAGGAGGAACCGTGCGGCTGAGGAACGTGGCAGCGGGCGACGTCGAGGCGTACGTCCGGATGCGCTGCGACGAGGCGATGATGGCCGAGTTGGGCGGCCCGCTGCCCCGGGAGCAGGTGGAGGAGCGGCTGCGCAAGGACCTCCGGCTGGTGGCGGAGGACGGCGCCTGGATCAAGGCGATCGTGCCGGACGGCGCCGGAGACGGTGCGGCGGCCGGGGTGGTGACGCTCTGGCAGGACGAGGAGGACGGCGCGACCGTCTCCGAGATCGGCTGGATGGTGCTGCCCGCGTTCCAGGGCCGCGGCCTGGCCAAGGCGGCGGTCCGCCGGGTGCTGGACGCCGCGGCGGCGGACGGCCGCTGGGGCGAGGTGCACGCCAGCCCGGGGACGACCAACGGCCCGTCCAACGGGATCTGCCGCGCGCTCGGCTTCCGGCTGCTCGGCGAGCGGGACGTCGACTTCGGGGACCGCGTCCTGCGGACCAACCACTGGGTGGTGACGCCGGGCGAGCACCGCCGGGCACCGGGCGGCCTGGGGTCGGACGGCCTGGGGTCGGACACGGATTAATTGGGGTGCTCGGCCCCGGCCACCGCCCGTACGGTGGCCGGATGCACAACGACAGTGATCACACGGCCCCCGAGACGGTCAACGGGATCCAGGTCCGGGCCGTAGCCGTGGACGAAGTGGAGGAGTGGAACCGGGCGCTGAACTTCGGCTTCCTGCGCCCGCACGCGGGCGTCGCGCCGGAGCTGCGCCGCCGGCAGTGGCAGCCGGGCCGGATGGTGGCCGGCTTCGACGGGGACCGGCAGATCGCGACCTTCCGCAGCTTCGACGTCGACCTCACCGTGCCCGGCGGAGCCGTGGTCCGGGCCGACGCGATCACCAACGTCACGGTCAGCGCCACCCACCGCCGCCGGGGCCTGCTCAGCGCGATGATGCGCCGCGACCTCGCCGCGGCCGCCGGGCGCGGCTGCGCCGTCGCCGTCCTGATGGCCGCCGAGTACAACATCTACGGCCGGTTCGGCTTCGGCCCGGCCACCCGCGGCAGCGGCTGGGACATCGACCTGAGCCGCACCCGCGGACTGCGCGAGGGCCTGCCGGGCGTACCCGGCGGCCGGACCGACTTCGTGACCCTGGCCGAGCAGGCCGAGCTGGGCGCCGAGCTGTACGACCGCTGGCGGCTCACCCAGCCGGGCGCGATCGCCCGGGACGAGATCTGGTGGGAGCGCCACACCAACCGGATCCAGGTGCCGGGCGACACCTTCAAGGAGCCGTTCACCGCCGTCCACCGGGACGCCGACGGCACGGTCACCGGGATGGTCGTCTACCGGATCGAGAACAAGTGGGACGGCGCCCACCCCGACGCCACCCTCACGGTGGAGGACTTCATCGCCCTCGACCTGCCCACCGCCGTCGCACTGTGGCGCCTGGTGCTGAGCGTCGACTGGGTGCGCAAGGTCGTGGTGGCGGGCCTGGCCCCGGACGACCCGCTGCCGCTGCTGCTCCAGGACCCGCGCGCGGCCGTCCCGCGCAAGGACAACGCCGACGCGATGTGGCTGCGGCTGCTGGACGTCGAGGCCGCCTTCGGCGCCCGCGCGTACGGTGCGCCCGGCCGGGTGGTGCTGGAGGTCGAGGACGAGCTCGGCTACGCCTCCGGCCGCTTCGCGATCGAGGTCGCCGAGGACGGCACCGGCCGCTGCGTCCGGACCACCGACGAGGCCGACCTCGCCCTGGGAGCTTCGGAGTTGGGCTCGCTCCAGCTGGGCGCCGAGACGGCCCCGCGACTGGCCGCGGCCGGTCTGGTCACCGAGCTTCGCCCGGGGGCGGCCGCCGCCGCCGACCTGCTGCTGCGCACGCCGCTGCGGGCCTGGACGCCGACGGACTTCTGAGCGGCGCGAACGACGATGCCGGGAACGACAGTGCCGGGAACGACAGTGCCGGGAACGACGCCGGAGGCCGGCCCGCAGTGTGCGGGCCGGCCTCCGGCGGTCACAACTCGTGCCCGGCCGCGCCTACTTGACGGCGGTCTTGCCGATCGTGGGCAGGATGAAGTCCTGGATCAGGCCCTTGGCGTCCCGCACGATCGGCCGGAACACCCGGTAGCGCGAGAGGTTGATCACCCGGGCGGCCATCGGCGTCGAGCGCCGGACGAACTCCCTGGTGCGCTCGGTGTCCTCCGTCCGGTCGAAGACCCAGTAGAGCACCACGACCATCAGGTGCAGCCAGAGCACGTCCGGCAGCAGCTCGACGAGTTCGGCGTCCAGCTTCGGCGCCAGCTCCGAGCCCTGGAGGACTTCCCGGAACAGGTCGACGGCCACCGCCCGGGCCGGGTGGGACTCGTTGGAGAACGGGCTGAGCGAGCTGGTCGGGTCGGCCGCGGTGCGGAAGAACTGCGCGGCGAACTCGTGGTACGGCGCGGCCGTGTCCAGCCAGGAGTCCAGCGCGATCTGCAGCCGCTCGGCGAAGTCCCGGGTGTGGGCCATGCGGAGCCTGGCCTCGGCCGCGTGGTCGTGGGTCATCCGGTCGTAGAACCCCTGGATCAGGAATTCCTTGGCGGAGAAGTAGTAGTAGGCGTTGCCGACCGACACGCCCGCCTCGGTGGCGATGGCGCGCATCGTCGTCTTCTCGTAACCCCGGTCCTGGAACAGCCGCATGGCCGTCTCCAGGATCAGCGCCCGGGTCGCCTCGCTCTTGTCGGTCTTGGGCTGGGCCCGGCCGCCGGGCATGGGCCCGCCGTCCGTGCCGGGTGCGGCCGAGGCGTCGGCCGCACCCTTCTCGCCGTCCGTTCGGTTCGTCGCTGCCAGGTCGTCCACAGGCACGAGCCTAACCGGAGACGAGGTTCCACCCGGTGTCGGTGCTGTCGGTGTTCGTGGCACCGGATGCCCCCTCCGCATCCGGTGCCACGAAACCGTCCCCCGTCATTTCGAACGCGTTCAAAAGCTTGGCAGAACTGTAGACGTTACGGTTGAACATGTTCAACTCCATCTTCGTGGGAGGCTCGTCACATGACCGGTCCTGAACGGACCACCATTCGGTACGGCGGAGCGCAGGACGCCGCGGACGTCGCGGACCTGCATGCCGAGAGTTGGCGCACCAGCTATCGCGGGATGGTCCCCGACGAGGCGATCGGGGACGGACTGGCCGCCCAGCGGCGCGAACTGTGGGAGCTGCGCCTGGCGGTGGACTACGGGCCGCCGGAGAACACGCCCGTGCTGTTGGTCGCCGAACGGGCCGGTGGGCCGGCCGGGTTCGTCTATCTGGTGCCGCAGGCCGACGGACGGGTGCTGGTGGACAACCTGCACGTCCGCCCGGGCCTCACCGGCGGGGGCATCGGCCGACACCTGCTGGCCGCCGCCCGCGCCGAACTCGCCGAGCGGTTCCCCGCCGCCGAGCTGTACCTGGAGGTGCTGCGCGCCAACACCCGCGCGATCGCCTTCTACGAGCGCGAGGGCGGCGTGCGGATCGCGGCGCAGGAGGGCGTGTTCCCGGGCGGTTGGGTGCTGCCCGAGTACGTCTACGCCTGGCCGGCCGCGAACGCCCGGCCGGAGAACGGTCGGTCCGCGAGCGCCCGGCCGGAGAACGGTCGAACGGAGCACGCCCGGCCCGAGGGCGGTCGGTCGGTGAGCGGTCAGTCGATGTCGTAGACCGTCACCGGCACGCCGCGCGCCGAGAGTCGGGCCGCCACCAGCGGCTCGACCTTCTCCCAGCGCCCGCCCGCCAGTCCGCAGCCGATCCGCGGCATGTGGACGGAGGCGCCGAGTTCGAGCGCGCGCCCGCCCAGGGCCGCCAGCCCGGTGTCGATGGCCTCGTACCGCACGGGCACCCCGGTGGAGCGCCCCGTCCGGATGCCGCGCTGGCCGACCAGGTTGGCCACCCAGACGAACGGCTCGACCTGCACCAACTGCAGGGCGCCGAGGCCGAAGTCGTTCTTCGCCCGCTCCCGGTGCCACCGCCGGAAAGCGGCTTCGGGTTCGGGCCAGCGTCTGGAGAGCGCGAGCACGAAGCCCTTGCCCCAGCCGCCGAGGTCGTTGCAGACGTGCGCGATCACCTTCACGCCCTTGCCCTGGGGCGTGGTGGCATCGCCTCGGACGTAGGTGATTTCCGCCATGACTCGAAGTTAGACGGAGGCACTGACAACCCGCGCCCCATTTTCCGCGGGGCCGGACGCCCGCAGGTGCCGCCGCCCGGCCGACGCGATCAGCAGGGCGAGCGCGGCGGCCCCGGCGGGCAGGACGTAGCCGGTGCCGGGCGCGGCCCGCTCGGCGAGCGTCCCGGCGAGCGCCGCCCCGGCCGAGATGCCGACCACGATGCCGGACACCGCCACCGCCATCCCCTCGTTGAACTGCCGCTGCGGCAGCAGCTCCTGGACCAGCGTCATGCCGGTCACCATGGTCGGCGCGGTGGCCGTGCCGGCCGCGAACAGTGCCGCGCCGAGGGCCACCGGCCCGGCCCCGCCGAGCCCGGCGGCGAGCGGCAGCAGCAGGACCGCGGCCATCGCCGCCACCCCGAGCAGGAAGCGCGCCCCGGGGGCCCGGCGCGGGGTCAGCAGCCCGAACAGCAGCCCCGCCAGGCAGGATCCGCCCGCGACCAGGGCCAGCAGCGGGCCGGCCGCCGCCTTGTGCCCGAGCGCGTCGGCGTAGGCGACGGTGGTGATCTCGGTGGCGCCGAAGACCGTGCCGGTGGCGAGGAAGGTCAGCGCCAGCACCCGCAGCCCGGGTACCCGCAGCGGGGAGCCGTGCCGCTCGCCGGTCGGGGCCGGTGCCGGCAGCGGCGGTTCGGTGCCCCGCTGGGCGGCGAACAGCAGGGCGCCGGCGGTGCCGACGGTGCCGGCGGTGAGCAGCCCGGCCTCCGGGGCGATCGTGGTGCAGAGCACCATCGCGAGCACCGGCCCGGCCATGAAGCAGAGTTCGTCCAGGGCCTGTTCGAGGGAGTTGGCCAGGTGCCGGGCGGCCGGGTCGTCCCGGTGCAGGTGCGCCCAGCGGGACCGGGCCATGCCGCCGAGGTTGGGCGCGGCGGCGCAGGCGGCCCAGCACGCGTACAGCGTCCAGTCCGGGGCGCCGAGCCGGACGCAGAGCAGCAGGGCGGCGAGCGGAACGGCGTTGTACAGCGCGGCCGGTACCGCGACCCGCGACTGCCCGTACCGGTCCACCAGGCGGCCGAGCAGCGGCATCCCGATCGCCCCGGTGACCAGCCCGGCCGCCGAGACCGTCCCGGCCAGCGCGTACGAGCCGCGCCGTTCGGCGAGCAGCACCACCAGCGAGACGCCGTTCATCGACAGTGCGATCCGGCCGAGCAGCCCGGCCAGGGTGAAGGCGGTGGCGCCGGGGGCCGCGAACAGCCGTCGGTAGGAGGCGAGGAGGGCGCGCGGGGGCAATCGGGCTCCTGGGGCGCAGGGCGGGAGGGGGATGCGCCCAGCCTCGCGGTGCGCTCCGACCGGCGTCCAACACCTGTTCCGCCGCAGTCACAACACGGTGTTGTTAATCTGCCGCCCATGCCCCGTGACCTGCACCCCCGACTGCTCCGCGGCTTCGTCGCGACCGCCGAGACCCTGCACTTCGGCCGGGCCGCCGAACGGCTGTACGTCGCCCAGCAGGCACTCAGCCGGGACGTCCGCACGCTGGAGGGCCTGCTCGGCGAGGCACTGTTCACCCGCACCACCCGCAGCGTCGACCTCACCCCGGCCGGGCGCCGGCTGCTGCCCGGGGCGCGCCGGCTGCTCGCCCTGCACGACGACCTGCTCGCCGGGTTCGGCGCGGGCGCCGGTGCCGCCGCCAGGCCGCTGCTGCTCGACCTCAACAGCGACGTCACCGGCCCGGACCTGACCGCCGACCGGGTGCTGCAACGGGCCCGCACCGCCTGGCCGGAGGGCGAGCTGCTGGCCCGCTTCCACGGCGGTCTGGCCGCGGCCGCCGACGAACTGCTGGCGCACCGGCTGGACGCCTCGTTCGGCCGCTTCGCCGGACTGCCCGCCCCGGTGCGCGGCCGGCTCGCCCAGCGGCCCGTACGGCTGGAGCGGGTCTCGGTGATGATGGCGGACACCCACCCGCTGGCCGGCCGCCCGGCGCTGCGCCCGGCCGATCTGCTCGGGCACCCGGTCGACATCTGCGCGGGCAACCCGGCCACCACCGAGTGGGCCGACCTCGGGGCCCGGCTGCTGCGCGAACACGGTCTGCGCGCGGCCGAGCCGTACGTCCCGCCGGTGGGCCCGGTCGAGACGGCCCGCTACCTGGCCCGGCACGGCGATCCGATGCTGACCACGGTCGGCGGGCCGAGCCTCCCGGGGGCGGTGAACGTCCCGCTGGTGGACCCGGTGCCGCTGAGTCTGGTGAGCCTGGTGCACCGGCCCGGGGAGCGCCGCCCGGGCCTGCTCGCGCTGGCCGCCGCGGCCGCCGAACTCGGCGCCGCCGAGGGCTGGTTGGACCGCCCGGCCGGCAGCTGGCTGCCCCCGGAGGACGCCGCGCTCATCGCGCGGACGTAGGGTCCGCGGACCTTGGGTCCGTCTTCGAACTCCCGTCTGCGGGGCGACGCCGGGGCACGCGCCTCGCCGCGTTGTCGTCGGTCGCCAATGCGCTGCATTGGGCTCCCTCCTCCGCCTTGCGATGCACGCACCCCAACGC
>NZ_JBHZCY010000091.1:0-37674 GCF_042786665.1 Kitasatospora sp. NPDC059146
GCCCTCGCCTGTCCGGACAGGCGAGGGCGGCACCCGCCTTCCCGCACCCTCCTTCCCGCACCCGCCTTCCCGCACCCGCCTTCCCACGCCCGCGTCCAACTCACCGACAGGAGGCCGGACTTGCCACGACGACCCACCGGATGGACACTCGCACTCGGCATCGCCCTGCCGGTCGAGGCCGCCACCACCCTCGCACTGCCCGCCGTCCTCGCCGCAGCCGTCGACGCCGCCCTCGCCCACCGGACCGGGACCGCCCTCGCCCCACCCGCCCTCCTGCTGCTGACGGCCGCCGCCGCCAACGCCACCGCGGCGGCCGCCGGACCGGCCTGCTCGGCCGAGGGCACCGCCGCCCTGCGCGGGCGCCTGCTCCGCCACCTCCTCGCCCTCGGGCCCGGCGGCCGCCTGCACGGCGGGCCGCCACCCGGCGACCTCGCCGCCCGGCTCCTCGGCTCGGCCGCCGACGCGGGCGGCCGGCTCCCCGCCGTACTCGGCGCGGCCACCGCGCTGCTCACCTCGATCGGCGCGATCCTCGGACTCGCCGCGCTCTCGCCGTGGCTGGCACTCGCCTTCTTCGCGGGCGTGGTGCCCGGCGTGCTGCTCATCCGGCTCTTCCTGCACCGGGCCGGGCCGGTGTTCGCCCGCTACCAGGAGGTGCAGGCCGAACTCGCGGCCCGGCTCAGCGGCGCCCTCACCGGGCTGCGCAGCATCCACGCGGCGCGCGCCGAACACCGCGAAGCCGCCCGGGTCCTGGCCCCGCTCCCGGACCTGTCCGCGGCCGGACACGCGCTCTGGGCCGCCCAGCGGCGCACCGCCTGGCAGGCCACCCTGCTGATCGCCCTGGTCGAGATCACCGTGCTCGCCACCGCCGGGGCGCTGCTCGCCGACGGCACCCTCGCCCCCGGCGCGCTCGCCGCGGCGGCGGGCTGGGCGGCGCTCGGCGCGGGGCTCTTCGAACAGGTGGAGTCGCTGGTCGGGGTCGCCCACGCGCGCGCCGGGCAGGCCCGGGTCGACGAACTGCTGGCGCTCGCACCGGCCCCGGCCGGCCCGGCGGCCCTCCCGGCGGGCGGGCCCGGCGAGGTCACCCTGCGGGGCGTGGTGGTGCGCGACGGCGAACGGGTCCTGCTCGGCCCGCTCGACCTCACCGTCCCCGGCGGCCGCACCGTCGCCCTGGTCGGGCACTCCGGTGCCGGGAAGTCACTGCTCGCCGCACTGCCGGGGCGACTGCGCGACCCCGACGAGGGCACCGTACTGATCGACGGCGTCCCGGTGGACACCCTGTCCCCCACCGCCCTGCGGGACGCCGTCGGCTACGCCTTCGCCCGGCCCGACCTGGTCGGCCGCACCGTCCGCGACGCCCTCGCCGGAGCGGGCCCGGCCGAAGCCGCGGCCGCGTGCGCGGACGGCTTCCTGGCCCGGCTCCCCCACGGCTGGGACACCCCGCTCGACGACCTCCAGCTCTCCGGCGGCGAACTCCAACGCCTCGGCCTCGCCCGGCTGCTGGCCCGCCCCACCCGCGTCGTCGTCCTCGACGACGCCACCTCCGGCCTGGACCTCGCCACCGAGTACCAGGTCACCGAGGCCCTCGACCGCGCCACCCACGGACGCACCCGGCTGGTCGTCGCCCACCGCGCGACCGTCGCCGCCCGCGCCGACCTCGTCGCCTGGCTCGACGGGGGCCGCCTCCGCGCCCTCGCCCCCCACACCCGCCTCCTCGCCCACCCCGACTACCGCGCCACCCTCTCGGCCACCACCCTCCAGGCAGCCACGACGTGACGCACCGGAAGTCGACCTGACCGACTTCCGGTGCGGGGGGACCGGCCACCCTCTGCCCTGCCGCGCTCTCGACGCTTCCTCCCAGCCGCACCGGAAGTCGAGCTCATCGACTTCCGGTGCGGGGAGATCAGCCGGCACCCCCGCCCTACCGCCCCACCGCGCCCTCCGCGCCTGCACCAGAAGTCGACCGGGTCGACTTCTCGCGCACGCCGCTCAGCCACCACGCCCTGACCGCACGGGAAGTCGGCCCGATCGACTTCCCGTCCTCTCCGAAAGCCGACTGGATCGACGTCCATGGGATTGCCCACCTCGCACCGCACAAGCACCCACGCCAACCCCGACACCGGAAGTCGGCAGGGCCGACTTCCGGTGCAACCGCCGCCCCGAGCAGGCCACCGACGGGCGCCGGGCGCATCGACCTGGCGGTCCGCCCGCCCCGGAGGAGAGGCGGACGCGCCCAAGCGCCGGCATCGGCCACGGTGGCGGCTGCTGGCACGGCCCTTGCGGGCCGCGCGGGGCGGGGCACGGGTGTCGGTGGCCGAGGAGCTGCGGCCGGGGGCGAGCGCGCCGATACCCGAGGTGGGCACGGTGGCGGGCCGGGGGCGGGGGCGAGGCCGTCGGCGCACCCCGGAATGGAGGCAGCGGCACCGCGGGGTCGGGATGGTCGTAGGGGCGATGCGGGGCACGCGAGGAGCCCTGGTGGGGTTGCTCGTCTGGTCGGGGGTCGAGGCGGTGCCGCCGCTGGTGTCCGGCTTGTTGGTGTCGGCCGCCGTCGATCAGGGGTTCCTGGCCGGGCGGCCGGGGGTCGGGGTGGCCTGGTTGGGCGGGTTCGGGGCGGCGATGGCGGTGCGGGCGTACGCGGCGCGGGCCAGGTTCCCGTACCTCGCGGGGGTGGTGGAGCCGCTGCGAAACGCGCTGGTGGAGCGGGTGGTCCGCGGTGCCCTGGCGCGGCCGCGGGCGGATCCGGCCGCCGTCGCGCGGTTGACCGAACAGGTGGAGTCCGTACGGCAGTTGACCGCGACGCTGCTCCGCACGCTGCGCGGGGTGGGGGTCACGCTGGTCGCCGCCCTGGTCGGGCTGGCGCTGCTGGCGCCGGCCGTGCTGCCGCTGGTGCTGGTGCCGCTGCTGGCGGCCGGGCTGCTGTTCGTGCGGCTGCTGCGGCCGTTGGCGGCCGGGCGGCGGGCGGCGGTCCTGGCCGAGGAACGGCTCGCCGCCGAGGCCGGGCGGGCGTTGCGCGGGCTGCGCGACGTGCAGGCGACGGGGGCGGGCGACGCGGTCGCCCGGGCGCTGACCGGGGTGGCGCAGGAGAGCGCGGCCGCCTCCCGGGCGCTGGGCCGGGCGTCGGCCCTGCGCGCGATCGTGGTGGCGCTCGGCGGGCGGCTGCCGGTCCTGGCCGTCCTGGCGGCGGCGCCCTGGCTGCTGGCGCACGACGCGCTGACGGCGGGCGGGCTGCTCGGCGTCGCCACCTACCTCCTCCAGCAACTGGACCCGGCCGTACGGACGTTGGCGGGAACGGTCGGCGGCTGGCTGCTCAATCTCGGCGTGGTGCTGGACCGCCTGGCGGAATCGACCACCGAGTCCGGGCCCAACCCCACGCCAACCCCCGTCCCCACCCCCGGCGTGCCGCTCGGCGCGGTCCGGCTGCTCGGGGTGCGGTACGCCCACGGACCGGGCGCTCCGGCTGTGCTGGACGGGGTGGACGCGGAGTTCCGCCCTGGGGAGCACGTGGCGGTGGTCGGGCCGAGCGGGGTGGGGAAGTCGACCCTGGCGGGGCTGCTGGCGGGCCTGGTGGCGCCGACGGCGGGGGCGGTGGTGGTCGGTGGCGGCCCGCGCGGGGTGGCGCTGCTGCCGCAGGAGGCGTACGTGTTCCCGGGGTCGGTGCGGGAGAACCTGACCTGGCTCGCCCCGGGCGCGTCCGGGCGGGAGGTCGCGGAGGCCGTCGGGCGACTGGGGGCGGACGGGCTGGTGGCGCGGCTGGGCGGGTTGGCCGGCGCGCTGCGCGATCCGGGTGAACTGTCCTCCGGTGAGCGCCAGTTGCTGGCTCTGGTGCGGACGTACCTGGCGGACGCGCCGGTGGTGGTGCTGGACGAGGCGACCTGCCATCTGGAGGCGGCCGCGGAGGAGCGGGTGGAGCGGGCGTTCGCCGCGCGGCCGGGGACGCTGGTGGTGGTCGCGCACCGGATCAGTTCGGCGCTGCGGGCGGACCGGGTGCTGCTGCTGGACGGCGGTCGCGGACTGCTGGCCCGGCACGGCGACCTCCAGGTGCTGTCGCCGTTCTACCGCGAGCTCGTCGGCCACTGGCTGGGTTCTTCCAGGGTGGCCCCCGGGGCCGCGGGCGGGGCGGGACTCGCCCCATGAGGTCGATAGGATCTCGTCCGTCCCGGCCGTTATGGTGGCCGGGGCACGGGCCGCGATCACCGGCTGTGGGCGCGTTCCGAGCGCCCGATCGGGGACCCGACCGTGTGCCGCAGGCATCGGACGGGCGCCGATGACCTGCACCCTCGCACGGAAGACGATTTCTCATGTCCGACACCCTCACCGACACCACGGGCCCTGCGGTCAACGGGACCGACGCCGACGAGAAGACGGCCGAGGACACCGCGTCGCACGGCCGCCACCGCGGCGGCTCGGCCGACGACGACACCCCTGGGGCGGACCCGCACGGCCGCCACCGCGCCGCCGGCGCCCGGGGCTGATCCGCCGAACACACCGACACACCCCGCGAGGGCCCGCCGAGGAGACTTCCCGGCGGGCCCTCGCAAGTCACTCCGACCCCGCGCCCCACCCCCACCGCACTGTGGGGCGGGGCGTCAGGAGTCCAGCGAGATCACCGTCCGCAGCGCCTCGCCGCTGCGCATCTGCTCGATCGCCCGGTTCACCTCGGCCAGCCCGACCCGGTGGGTGATCATCCCGTCGAGGTCGATCCGCCCGGCCCGCCAGAGGTCCACGACCAGGGCGATCGTGCGGGCGACCGGCGCCCCGCCGTACAGCGAGGGCAGCAGCCGCTTCTCGTTGAAGAACAGTTCCCCCATGGTGAACTGGGCGAGGTCGTCCTGCGCGCCCGCGCCGATGACGACGACGGCGCCGCCGCGCCGGGCGGCGTCGTAGCCGGCCCGGACGGTGGCCGCGCGGCCGACGGCCTCGAAGACGTGGTCGAAGCCGCCGCCGGGCAACCCCTTGGCGAACGCCTTGAGTTCCTCGGGCGCGATGGCCTCGGTGGCGCCGAAGGCGAGGGCCCGTTCGCGGCGCGAGGCGACCGGGTCGACCACGGTGATCCGGGCGGCGCCGCAGACCCGGGCGCCCTGGACGGTGGCCACGCCGACACCGCCCGCGCCGATCACCGCGACCGAGGAACCGGGCTCCACCTGGGCGGTGTTGACGGCGGCGCCGATGCCGGTGGTCACGCCGCAGCCGATCAGGGCGGCGGCTTCGTAGGGCAGGTCGGCGGGCACCTTGATCACCGCGTCGGCGGCGACCACCACCTCCTCGGCGAAGGCGCCGGTGCCGTAGAAGCCGGAGGCCTCGGTGCCGTCGTCGGCGAGCCGGAAGCCGGGGGCGCCGAGCCGCCGCAGGCTGGCGATGCAGAGGTGGCCGCGGCCGCGCTCGCAGTGGGCGCAGCGTCCGCAGGGGGCCATCCAGCAGAGCACCACGCGGTCGCCGGGGGCGACGCCGGTGACGCCCTCGCCGACCTCGACGACGTCCCCGGCGCCCTCGTGCCCGGGGACGAAGGGCGCGGGCTGCGGCAGGATCCCGCTCATCGCGGAGAGGTCCGAGTGGCACAGGCTGGCGGCGCGCATCCGGACCCGTACGGTGCCCGGTCCGAAGCCGAGCGCCGTGACGTCCTCGCGGACGTCGAGGGTGTCCTGGCCGGTCTTGTGCAGGACGGCTGCGCGCATGGGCTGCTCCCGGTGTGCCTCGGGTCATCGGGTCAAGGGTCGGGGGCGATTCTGGCACGGCCGCCGGGCACGGACTAGAACGCGTTCCAGAACGGCGCGGGGGCGGCGGCCCGGCGGAGTGATCACAGTACGAACAAGCCCTCCGCGCAGCGACGATCCGGCCCGCCATCATGATCGCTGTGCTCACGGCCTCGGCCGACGGCGCACCGCCGACCGGACCGGCCGACCTCCCGGCGGCCGCCCCGCTACCGTCGAGTAGGGTCCGAGCACGTCCGTCCGCCGCCCGAACCCGAGGAGCACCGCATGTCCGACCTGCTGGAGGGCGCCCGCCCGGCGCCGGAGGTGCTGGCGGCGTTCGAGACGGCCACCGGGTTCATGCCGGTGGACGAGGGCCTCGCGCTCTACGAGGCGGCGGTGGCGGCGGCCCGGCGCACCGGGCTGCCGGTGCTGGAGATCGGCACCTACTGCGGCCGCTCGGCGGTCCTGCTGGCCGCCGCGGCCCGGGAGGCCGGGACGGTCGCGCTGACCGTGGACCACCACCGCGGCTCGGAGGAGCAGCAGCCGGGCTGGGAGTACCACGACCCGACCCTGGTGGACCCGGAGGTCGGCCGGATGGACACCCTGCCCCGGTTCCGCCGCACCCTGCACGCGGCGGGGCTGGAGGAGCACGTGGTCGCGCTGGTCGGCCGCTCGCCGCAGATCGCCGCGCTGTGGGGGCGCCCGCTCGCCCTGGTCTTCATCGACGGCGGGCACACCGACGAGCACGCCACCGGCGACTACGAGGGCTGGGCGCCGCACCTGGCGCCGGAGGGCCTGCTGGTGGTGCACGACGTGTTCCCGGACCCGGCGGACGGCGGCCAGGCCCCGTACCGGGTCTACCTGCGGGCGCTGGCCGAGGGCTTCGAGGAGGTCTCGGTGACCGGTTCGCTGCGCGTCCTGCGCCGGGCCGCCTAGCCCTGTCCGCCCGAGGCTCCCGCACACCGGCCCCCGCCCCGACCGCACCGCGCGATACCCCCCGCAGCCACGCCCCGATGCTCTAACGTCGTGCCTGGGCTGTCGGGCGGGGGTTCGAACGGTACGGTGTCCGCGCAGCACCAGGCAGCTGCGGCACGGGCGGCAGCACCAGGCAGAGCATCGGCGGACGGTGGGGGCCAGCGGCACATGACGGACCAGCACAACACCGCTCCGGCGGTCTGGGACCCGACCGCGCGCGGCGGCGCGGGCGGCTGGGTCCGCAATCCGCAGCGCCCGGACGCCGGGCCCGACCCCGCCGCACCGACCGGCGCCCCCGCCCCGGGCGCGGCCGAGGACCAGGACCCGCCGCTGGGCGGCCGCCCGTACCTGTCCACCGCCCCGGGCTTCGGCCCGGCGCCGGACATGTCGGGCCCGGCCACCCCGCCGCCCCCGCCCCCGGGCCCCGGCGCGCCCACCGCCGCCCTCCCCCGGATCGCCCCGGCGCCGGGCGCCCCGCCCGCGGCCGCGCCGTTCCCCTCGCACGCGACCCCGCAGGACCGCGGCACCCAGGGCGGGCCGCTCCCCGGCCCCGGGTACGTCTACCCGCCGCCGCCTTCGGCCGGCAACCCGTACCAGCAGGCCGCGGACCAGCAGGGCGGGTACGGGTACCCGCCGCCGCCCTACCCGCAGACCCCGCAGAACCCGCAGGCCCCGTACAGCGCCCCGCCGTACCCGGCCCGGCCGGACCACCCGGCCGCCCTCCCGCCCGACCACGAGGACGACGGGGACCGCCCGGGCAACCGCCGGGCCCCGCTGCTGATCGGCTTCGCGGTCCTGCTGGTGCTGGCGGTCGGCGGCGGCCTGCTGTACGCGGCCCAGGGCGGTGACAAGGGCGGCCAGGCCGCGCCCACCCCGCCGGCCGGCGCCGCGACCGGTGCCGGCAACCCGCCGCCCGCCCCGGCGCCCACCGGCACGGACGCCGCGCCCGGCGCCACGGCCACGCCCTCCGACACCCCGGCCCCGTCCGCGACCACGGCCGGCCCGAACGCCAAGGCCCAGGCCCAGGCGCTGGACGGACTGCTCACCGAGGGCGGCAACGCCAGGACGCAGATCGGCAACGCCGTCGCCAAGGTCAGCAGCTGCCCGTCGAAGGCCGACATCGAGAGCGCGGCGCAGGTCTTCGACAGCGGGGCCGGCCAACGCCAGGGGCTGCTGGGCAAGCTCGCCAAGCTGAGCGTCACGGACGTCCCGGGCGGCGCGGACGCGGTGAACTCGTTGAAGTCCGCCTGGCAGCTGTCCGCCGACATCGACAAGGCGTACGCGGCCTGGGCCCGCGCCGTGGCCAAGCAGGGCTGCTCCGGCAACGCGCCGAGCACGCCGGACAAGAAGCACGCGGACGAGCTCAACCCGCAGGCGACCCAGGCGAAGAACGACTTCCTGACCAAGTGGAAGCCGATCGCGGACGCCTACGGCCTCACCCCGCCCACCTCGGACAGGATCTGAACAGCCCGTGACCGGCCCGACCTCCCCCGCCCCCCGCCGTTCCGCCCTGCTGCGCACCGCCACCGCGGTGGCGGTGGTCGTTCCGCTCTGCACGGCGGGCTGGTTCGGGTGGCAGGCCCTGGACGGCTCCGGCCCGGTGGCCGCCACGGCCGCCGCGCAGCCCGCCTCGTCGCCGACCGGCGCCACCCCGACCGACCCGTCCCCGGAGCCGGCGACGGGCACGACGACGAGCCCCGCCCCGGACCCGACGCCCGGCGCGCCCACCGGTACGCCGACGCCCGCCGCCACCCCGCAGGCCCCGGCCGGCGGCGGCGACCTGGCCGGCCGCACCGTGGTGCTCGACCCCGGCCACAACCCCGGCAACTTCTCCCACCCCACCGAGATCAACCGTCAGGTGGACGTCGGCAACGGCCACAAGGAGTGCGACACCACCGGCACCGAGACCAACGCGGGCTACACCGAGGCCGACTACACCCTGGACGTCACCCGCCGGGCCCGCGCCCTGCTCACCGCCCGGGGCGCCAAGGTCGTCATGGTGCAGGACGGCGACCGCCCGTGGGGCCCGTGCGTCGACGAGCGCGCCAGGGCGGGCGCCGACGCCCACGCGGACGTCGCGCTGTCGGTGCACGGCGACGGCGCGCCGGCGAGCGGCAGCGGCTTCCACGTGATCCTGCCCGCCAAGGTGGTCGCCGGTACGGCGGACAACTCCGCGATCATCGAACCCTCGCGCCGGCTGGGCCTGCTGCTGCGCGACCGCTTCCACGCCGCGACCGGCGAGCCGTACGCCGACTACATCGCCAAGGACGGCCTGGACACCCGCTCCGACCTGGGCGGCCTCAACCTCTCCGCGGTTCCCAAGGTGTTCATCGAGTGCGGTAACATGCGCAACTCCGCGGACGCCCGACGGATGACGGACCCTCAGTGGCGGCAGCAGGCCGCCCAGGGGATCGCCGACGCGCTGGGCGCCTTCCTGACCACCCACTGACCGGACCGGGCAAGGGAGTTGGGGCGAAGCGGGCCGACCGGCGGACACCCGCCGAGTCGGCACGGTTTGCAACGACTTCGACCCGTTCCCGGTCCCGCCGTGCACCGGTGGGACGGTTGGGCCTAGGCTTCTGGTCCGTTCGGGAGTTTCGGCCGGTCGGACCGACCGCACGAAGCACCGTCCACGACACGTCAACGAGGGGAACGTAAGTGAATCTGCGCGCTCTCACCAGGGGAGACGCCGCCGTCGCAGGCGCGGCCGTCCTGCTGTTCATCGCCTCCTTCCTGCCCTACTGGACCGTGGACTGCAGCGGCCGGTACTGCGGGGACACCTCGCAGAACGCGTGGAGCACCCAGCTGTTCCCCATCCTGCCGTCGATCTACCTCCTGGGGATCGCCGCGGCCGTCCTGATCCTGGTGCAGCGCTTCCAGGGCCCCGCCGCGGCCAACCGCCAGGTGCTCGGCCTGCGGCTGGACCAGTGGGGCATCGCGTTCAGCGTCGCCGCGCTCTGGACCTCGGTCTGGGCGCTCGGCGGGGGCCCGTCGGCCACCACGCTCAGCCACGGCTTCGGCGCCTGGCTCGGCCTCATCTCGCTGCTCGTGCTGGCCGGTGCGGCCGCGGCCGCACCGCTGGTGCCGGCGCTCAAGGCCCCGCTGGTCAACGAGCGCCCGGCCGTCCCGTACCAGGGCGGCTACCCGATGCCGGGTCAGCCCGGCCACCCGGGTGCCCCCGGCCAGCCCGGCCCGGGCCAGTACGGCTACCCGAACCAGGGTCACGACCCGGCCTTCGGCGCCCAGCCGGCCGGTGGCTACGGCTACCCGGCCGCCGGCCAGCCGCAGCCGGGCCAGCCGGTGCAGGCCGGTCCGCAGGACGCCGCCGCGCCGGCCCCGCAGCCGACCCCGGCCGCCCAGCAGCCGGCCGCCCCGGCGGCGGACTTCCAGCCCTTCTGGTTCGCCGTCCCGGCCCCGCGCCAGCTGGCCCCGAAGGACAACCCGGTCGGCGCCCCGGTCGGCGAGGTCGTGCCGGGCACCTGGTACCTGGCCGTCGAGCAGCGCGGCGCGGCCCTGGTCGCCCAGCTGCCGGACGGCACCCAGGGCGTGCTGGCCGACACCGCCGGCATCCAGCGCGGCTGACGCCGCGGCGCGGACGCGAGCCGCGCGACGGCACGGAGAAGGGGCGGGACCGGATCACCGGTCCCGCCCCTTCCGTGTCCCCGGGGCCGGGAGGCCCTCAGCAGCAGTCCTGGACCACCAGCCCGGCGGGCAGCTGGTCCCCGCCGAAGACCGCGACGGTCGCCGGGTCCCCGCCGAGCGCGGCGACCGCGAGCAGCAGCGCCCCGGCCGTCCAGGTGGTGCGCTCCTCGGGCCAGATCGCGTCGTCCTCGAAGACGTACCCGGTCCAGTACGAGCCGTCCTCGTGCCGCAGGTGCCGCTGGATCCAGCGCAGGATGTCCACCGCGCGGTCGGACTGGCCGATCGCCCAGAGCGCGAGCGCCAGTTCGGCGCTCTCGCCGCCGGTCACCCACGGGCGGTCGCTGACGCAGCGCACGCCGAGGCCGGGGACGACGAAGCGCTCCCAGTCCCGCTCGATCCGCGCCACCGCCGCGTCGCCGCGCAGGCCGGTGCCGAGCACCGGGTAGTACCAGTCCATCGAGTAGCGGTCCTTGTCGAGGAACCGCTCGGGGTGGTGGGCGATGGCGTGCCGCAGCCGGCCGGCCGCGAGCTCCCAGTCGGGCTGCGGCTCCTCCAGGTAGTCGGCGACGGCCAGCCCGCAGCGCAGCGCGTGCAGGATGCTGGACGAGCCGGTCAGCAGCGCCTCCTCGGTGGCCGCGCCGTCCTCGCCGACCCGCCAGGCGATCGGGCCGCCGGGCAGCCGCAGGCCGACGATGAAGTCCAGCGCCCGCCGGACCACCGGCCAGATCCACTCCAGGAAGGCGTCGTCGCCGGTGCTGAGGTGGTGGTGCCAGACCCCGACCGCGATGTACGCGCAGAAGTTGCTCTCCTTGGCCCGGTCGGTGACCGTGCCGTCGGTGTACGCGGCGTACCAGGAGCCGTCGGGGTTCTGCCGGGAGGCGAGCCAGCGGTAGGCGGCCTCGGCGGCGGCGTGCTCCCCGGCGGTGTCCAGGGCCATCGCGGCCTCGGTGTGGTCCCAGGGGTCGAGGTGGTGGCCCGCGAACCAGGGGATGGCACCGTCGGGGCGCTGCTCGGCCAGGATGCTGCGCACGGTGTCGGCCGCCTGCTCGGCGTCCAGCACCCCGTCGAGCAGCAGCACCTCGGGGACGGCGGCGGTCACTCCGCCCCGCCCGGCGCGCGCTCGACCTTGTTCGGCTTGGAGGCGTAGGCGACGAAGCTCTTGCCGATGAGCGGGTTGAGCGCCTTCTCGGCGGCCTTGGTGATCGAGCTGATCACCGGGGTGCCGACGATGTCCCAGACCAGCAGCTGGTGGTAGGCCTTGACCGGCAGCGCCTTGTCGTTGTCCACGCCGACCGCGCACTTGATCCACCAGTACGGCGAGTGCAGGGCGTGCGCGTGGTGGGTGCCGTACGGCTCCAGGCCGGCGTCCTTGAGCTTGCCGAGCAGCTCGTCGCCCCGGTAGATCCGGATGTGGCCGCCCTCGACCTCGTGGTACTCGTCGGACAGCGCCCAGCAGATCTTCTCCGGCAGCCAGCGCGGCACGGTGACGGCGATCAGGCCGCCCGGCTTGAGGACCCGGAACATCTCGTCGAGCACGCCCTTGTCATCGGGTATGTGCTCCATCACCTCGGAGATGATGATCTTGTCGAAGTAGTCGTCCTCGAACGGCAGCGCCAGCGCGTTGCCCTCCATCGCGACCGCCGACGCGCCCTCGGGGGCCTCGCCGGCCAGCTCCATCGCCGCGAACCACTTCTTGACCTCGGCGATCTCCTCGGCGTTCTGGTCGAGGGCGATCACGTTGGCGCCGCGGCGGTAGCACTCGAACGCGTGCCGGCCCCCGCCGCAGCCCAGGTCGAGCACCCGGTCGCCGGGGGCGAGCGGGAAGCGCGAGAAATCGACGGTCAGCACTGCAGGGCTCCCATTTCTATTGCCACCAAGCGTTCTTGACGCTTCGTCAGGTCACACTCGCCTCAACCCCCGGAGCGGCTCGCTCACGAGCCCGCCCCTCAGGGCACGTACCGCCAGCCCGGCCCGGAGCGGGCCCGGGCGCCGACGCCGGTGGCGATCGCCGCGCGGTAGGCCTCGGCGGTCAGCTCGGCGGCCCGCTCCCAGGTGAACCGGGCCAGCACCCGCTCGCGGCCGGCCGCGCCGAGCTCGGCGCGCAGCTCCGGGTCGTCCAGCAGCCGGCCGAGCGCGGCGGCCAGGGCGCCCGCGTCCCCCGGCGGCACCGCCAGGCTGGTCCCGCCGTCCGGCCCGGCCACCTCGGGGATCGCCCCGCCGGTGGTCGCCACCAGCGGGGTGCCGGTGGCCATCGCCTCGGCGGCGGGAAGCGAGAAGCCCTCGTACAGCGACGGGACGCAGGCGACCTCGGCCGAGCGGTACAGGTCGACCAGCTCGCGGTCGCTCAGCCCGGTGCGGAACTCGATGTGCTCCGCCAGCCCGAAGCGGCGCACCGCCTCGGCCACCGGCCCGTCCTCCTTCTGCGGCTTGCCGACCACCACCAGGTGGGCGTCCCGCTCGGTGCGGACCTTGGCCAGCGCCTCGACCAGGAACACCAGGCCCTTGAGCGGCACGTCCGCGCTGGAGGTGGTGACGATCCGGCCCGGGACCCGCTCGATCCGCGCCGAGGGCGACCAGAGCCGGGTGTCGGCGCCGATCGGCACCACCGAGATCGCGCCGGGGGCGGCGCCCAGGTGCTCGGCGATCTCGCGCTGCGAGGTGCCGGAGACGGTGATCACGTGGTCCAGCCGGGCCGCGACCCGGCGCTGCATCCGGGTGAAGGCGTACCAGCGGCGCAGCGACAGCCGCTTGCCCCGGGTGGTGGCCGCGTCCAGCTCCAACTGCCGGTCCACGGTGATCGGGTGGTGGATCGTGGTGACCAGCGGGAAGCCGTGCCGGGCCAGGCCGAGCAGGCCGTAGCCGAGGGTCTGGTTGTCGTGCACCACGTCGTAGCGGCCCTTGTGCCGGGCCAGGTACTGCCGGGCGCGCAGCGAGAAGGTGAGCGGTTCGGGGAAGCCGCCGGTGCGCATGGTGGCGAACTCCAGCACGTCCACCGGGCCGCGGAACTCGCCGCGGGCGGGGGTGCGGAAGGGGTCGTCGGCGCGGTAGAGGTCCAGGCTGGGCAGCTCGACCAGGCGGACCGAGCCGGGGCCCTCGACCTCGTCCAGCACGGGGTAGGGCTGGGCGCCGATCACGTCCACGTGGTGGCCGAGCCGCGCCAGCTCCCGGGAGAGGTGCCGTACGTACACGCCCTGACCGCCGCAGAACGGGTCCCCGCGGTATGACAGCAGGGCAATCCGCAGCGGCTGCGCGGTCATCCTCGGCCCTCATCTCTGGCTGCTATCGGTGCGAGCGGCGCCCAACGGTGGCACCGGTCGCTAAAGTAGATCAGGTTTCAGTGGCTGTGGAACTCGTCATCGACCGTGTGAACAATGAGAGACCTCGAAGATACCGGCCCGTAGCTTTCGCTCAGGAGCCAGGGCTGGTGATTCCCGCCACGCCGGGCCCGACCGACCGCGGGTCGCCTTCGGGTCGACCTTTCTGGAGCACGCCGCCACCCACGCGCCCCCGGGAGCACCCTTGCCGTCGCCGACCACGTCCGTGAGCCCCGCCTCCCCCGCACCGGGCGAGCCGCCGCTGTCCGCGCGCCAGGCCGAGCGGCGCCGCCGCATCCTGCGCGCCGCCACCGCGCTGGCCGCCCGCGGCGGGTACGAGGCGGTGCAGATGCGGGAGGTCGCGGAGAGCGCCCAGGTCGCCCTCGGGACGCTGTACCGGTACTTCCCGTCCAAGGTCCACCTGCTGGTCGCGGTCATGCTGGAGCAGCTCCAGGGGCTCCAGGAGCACATCCGGCGGCACCCGCCGACCGAGCCGGAGCCTGCCCTGCGGGTCGCCGACGCCCTCACCCGGGCCTTCCACGCGCTCCAGCGCGAGCCGCTGCTGGCCGAGGCGATGGTCCGGGCGCTCAGCTTCGCGGACCGCTCGGTCGGCACCGAGGTGGACCAGGTCAGCGCCGCCACCGGACAGCTCATCCTGGACGCGATCGGGCAGTCCGGGCCGCCCAGCGAGGGCCAGCGCGCGGCCGTCCGGGTGATCGAGCACACCTGGCACTCGGCCCTGGTCGCCTGGCTCTCCGGGCGCGCCTCGATCGCCGAGGTCCGGGCCGACCTGCACACCGCGGCCCGGCTGCTCGCACTGCCCTGACGGCCCCGGCCGGCGGGGCGGCCACCGGGGGCGATTACTGGAACCTGTTCCAGCCCCGCGCCGCTCCGGCCGACCCGCGCGCCGCGGCCCGGCGGTTAGAGTCGACGGGCAGCACAACTCCATCCCGCTCCTCCCCCGGGGGAAGCCGGTGCGAATCCGGCGCTGACCCGCAACCGTGAGCCCGACCGCGCCCCCGGCGCCCCGGGCGAGCCGGGGCACCCGGGGAGGGACGAGCGGCGAACCGGGCACCCGCACCCGCCCGGCACCCGTCGAGGACTACGGAACGGCCCCCGCCGGGGCCCGCCACCGCTCACCGAAAGGCACACCGCACCATGCTGACCGCCGCCCGCCTGGGCGCCGCCGCCCTGTCCGCCGCGCTGCTCGCCGGCCTCGCCGCCGGACCGGCCCTCGCCGACAGCCCGTCGCCCACGGCCGCCGCCACCCCGGACGGCCTGTACGGCAAGAGCGACCCGACGTACGACGGCGTCTGGCGGCAGTCCCTCGCGCTCACCGCGCTGACGGCGGCCAAGGTCACCCCCGCCGACTCCGCCGTCGACTGGCTCACCGGACAGCAGTGCGAGGACGGCGGCTGGCCCTCCTACCGGGCCCCCGGCGCGGCCTGCGACCCCAAGACCGAGGACAGCAACGCCACCGCCGTCGCCCTCCAGGCCCTGGTCGCCGTCGGCGGGCACCAGCCCGCCGTCGACAAGGGCCTCCAGTGGCTCAAGGCCAACCAGAACGCCGACGGCAGCTGGGCCTACAACCCCGGCAACCCCGGCGACGCCAACTCCACCGGCCTCGTCGTCAACGCGCTGTTCGCCGCCCGGACCGACCCGGCGAGCATCGCCAAGCCCGGCACCGGCGGCGCCGCCGGGAAGAACGCCTTCGACGGCCTCGCCCGCTTCCAGCTCGGCTGCGCCGCCCCCGCCGACCAGCGCGGCGCCTTCGCCTTCCAGCCCGACCCGGCCGCCGGCACCCTCACCCCCAACACCCTCGCCACCGCCCAGGCCGCCCTCGCCGCCGCCGGCGGGCACCTGCCGGTCGCCTCCTCGGTGCACGCCGACGCCACCGCCAAGCCCCTCGCCTGCGCCGACGGCTCCGCGCCCGCCACCGTGCCGCACGCCGAAGCGGGCGAGGCCGTCAGCGCCTACCTCGCCGCCCAGCTCGGCTCCGGCGACGGGCACCTCACCCTCACCACCCCCGGCGCCGAGCCCAAGCCCGACTACACCGCCACCGCCTGGGCCGCCCTCGCCCTCGTCCAGAGCGGCCACCCCGACGAGGCCACCGACGCCGTCGACTGGCTGGAGGGGCAGGGCGCCACCTGGACCAAGAACGGCACCGACGCCGCCGCCACCGCCACCCTCCTGCTGGTCGGCCAGGCCACCCACCGCGGCGACGCCGCCCTCACCGGCCAGCTCACCGCCCTCGGCCCGGCGCCCAAGGCCGAGGCCGCCTCGACCACCGCCACCCCGGCGAAGAAGAAGAGCGACGGCATCGGGCAGTTCTGGCTGATCATCGTCGGCCTCCTGATCGGCGTCGGCGGCGGGCTGCTGCTCAGCCTCCAGCGCAAGCGCAACCCGAAGCTCTGATGCGGGCGCAGCGTGACGTCGCCGGGGGCCGCGGCCCCCGGCGGGCACCGGCCGCCCTGCTGCTCGCCCTGCTCGGCACCCTGGTCCTGCTGGCCTGCGCCACCCCGGCGCAGGCCGCCGGGTACCGGTACTGGTCGTTCTGGCGCGGGGCCGACGGCGGGGCCTGGACGTACCAGCAGCAGGGGCCCGCGATCTCCGTGCCGCCGGACGGCTCGGTGGACGGCTGGCGGTTCGCCCTCAGCCCGGACGGCGGACAGGACGCCGCCCGGCCGCGCACGGCGTCCGGGTTCGACGGGATCTGCGCCGCCACCCCCGCCCAGGACGGCCGCAAGCGGGTCGCCGTGGTGCTGGACTTCGGCACGGCCCAGGACGCCGGAGCGTCTGCCGCCGCGCCGCCCGGGTCGCGGACCGCCTGCGCGAGCGTCGCACCGCGCGCCACCTCGGCCGAGGTGCTGGCCGCCGTCGCCCCGCCGCTGCGCTACGAGTCCAACGGGATGCTGTGCGCCATCGCCGGCTACCCGGGGGCCGGTTGCGGCGACCAGGTGGACGCGGGCGCCGCCCGGCCCAAGGCCGGCGCCGACGGCGGCAGTAGTGGCAACAGCGGCAGCGGCCCGGACCTCGGCCTGGCCGCCGGCGGCGCGCTGGTCGCCGTCCTCGCCGGTGGCGCCGTCTGGCAGGCGCGCCGCCGCCGTCACTCCTGAGGCGTGCCGTGACACGCCCCGACCCCGTTCCCAGGACAGATCCGTGAGCAGCACCACCCGCAGCACCCGCAGCACCCGCCCGCCCGTCGGACCGCGCCAACTGCACCCCGGGGCCTGGTGGTTGTGGGCACTCGGGCTCGGCGCGGCGGCGACCCGCACCACCAACCCGGTGCTCCTGCTGCTGCTCGCCGCGACCGCCGGGTACGTGGTCGCGGCGCGCCGCGGCGACGCGCCCTGGTCGCGTTCGTACGGGGCGTTCCTGCGCCTCGGACTGCTGGTGCTCGGCATCCGGCTGGCCTTCGCGGTGCTGCTCGGCTCCCCCGTCCCCGGCACCCACACGCTGTTCGGCCTGCCCGAAGTCCCGCTCCCCGCCTGGGCGCAGGGGGTGCGGATCGGCGGGCGGGTCACCCTCGAAGGCGTGCTCGCGGCACTGTACGACGGGCTGCGGCTGGCCACCCTGCTGGTCTGCGTCGGCGCCGCCAACTCGCTGGCCAGCCCCGCCCGGCTGCTGCGCGCCCTGCCCGGCGCGCTCTACGAGGCGGGCGTGGCCGTGGTGGTGGCGATGACCTTCGCGCCGAACCTGGTCGCCGACGTACGCCGGCTGCGCGCCGCCCGCCGCCTGCGCGGCCGCAGCGACCAGGGCGTCGCGGCCGTGCTGAGCGTCGGACTCCCCGTCCTGGAGGGCGCGTTGGAGCGCTCGATCGCCCTGGCCGCGGCGATGGACACCCGCGGCTTCGGCCGCACCGCCGACGTGCCGCGCCGACTGGCCCGGGTGACGGCCGCGCTCACCCTGGCCGGGCTGCTCGGGGTCTGCCTGGCCGCGTACGGACTGCTGACCGCCGGGGGCGCCGGCTGGGCGCCGCCGGTGCTGCTGCTGGGCCTGGCCGCCGCCTTCACCGGACTGCTGCTCGGCAACCGACGGTCCGTCAGATCCAGCTACCGGCCCGACCCGTGGGCGCTGCCGGAGTGGCTGACCGCCGGGTCCGGGGTCGCCGCCGCCGCCCTGTTCAGCTACCTCGCGACACGGGATCCGGCCGCCTTCGCCCCCACCGTCGTCCCGCCGACCGTCCCCGAGCTGCCGCTGGCCGCCGTCCTGGCCGTACTCCTCGGCCTGGTACCGGCCTTCGCCGCCCCGACCCCGCCCCGGAGGGCATCGTGATCACCTTCGAGCAGGTCTCCGTCCGGTACACGGACTCCGCCGCCCCGGCGCTGGCGGGCGTCGACCTCACCGTGCCCGAGGGCGAACTCTGCCTGCTGGTGGGCCCCTCGGGCTCCGGCAAGTCCACCCTGCTGGGCACCGTCAGCGGCCTGGTGCCGCACTTCACCGGCGGGGTGCTGCACGGCCGGGTCACCGTCGGCGGCCGGGACACCCGCGAACACCGGCCGCGTGAACTCGCCGACCTGGTCGGCACCGTGGGCCAGGACCCGGCGGCGCACTTCGTCACCGACACCGTCGAGGACGAACTCGCCTACGGCATGGAGTCGCTGGGCCTGCCCGGCGACGTGATGCGGCGCCGGGTCGAGGAGACCCTCGACCTGCTCGGCCTCGCCGACCTGCGCGACCGCGCCCTGGGCTCGCTCTCCGGCGGCCAGCAGCAGCGCGTCGCGATCGGCTCGGTGCTCACCGTGCACCCGCGCGTCCTGGTCCTGGACGAGCCCACCTCGGCACTCGACCCGGGCGCCGCCGAGGAGGTGCTGGCCGTGCTGCAACGACTGGTGCACGACCTGGGCACCACCGTGCTGATGGCCGAACACCGGCTGGAGCGGGTCGTCCAGTACGCCGACCAGGTGCTGCTGCTGACCCCCGGCGGACCGCCCGTCCTGGGCGAACCCGCCGAGGTGATGGCGCACTCCCCCGTGCACCCGCCGGTGGTCGGCCTCGGCCGGCTCGTCGGCTGGCGGCCGCTGCCGCTGTCCGTCCGGGACGCCCGGCGCAAGGCCGCCGCGCTGCGCGCCGACCTGGACGGGCGCGCGCCCGGCGCCGTCACCGTTCCCGACGCCGCTCCGATCGCCGACTGCGCCCGCCTGGCCGTACGGCGCGGCCCGGTCCAGGCCCTGCGCGGGGTCGACCTGACGCTGCGCCCCGGCGAGATCGCCGCCCTGATGGGCCGCAACGGCGCCGGCAAGTCCACCCTGCTCGGCAGCCTGGTCGGCCTGCACGCCCCCGACTCCGGCCGCGTCACCGTCGGCGGCCGCACCCCGCACCGCACCCGCCCCGCCGAACTGATCCGGCAGGTCGGCCTCGTCCCCCAGGACCCGCGCGACCTGCTCTACGGGGAGAGCGTCGCCGCCGAGTGCGCCGCCGCGGACGCGGACGCCGGGGCCGCCGCGGGCACCTGCCGCACCCTGGTCGGGCGACTGCTGCCCGGCATCGACGGCACCGCCCACCCCCGGGACCTCTCCGAGGGCCAGCGGCTCACCCTCGCCCTCGCCGTCGTCCTCACCGCCAGGCCCCCGCTGCTGCTCCTGGACGAGCCGACCCGCGGCCTGGACTACGCCGCCAAGGCCCGGCTGGTCGAGATCCTGCGCGGGCTCGCGGCCGAGGGGCACGCCGTCCTGCTGGCCACCCACGACGTCGAGCTCGCCGCCGAACTCGCCCACCGCACCCTGATCCTGGCCGAGGGCGAGATCGTCGCCGACGGCCCGACCGCGGAGGTGGTGGTCTCCTCCCCCGCCTTCGCGCCGCAGGTCGCCAAGGTGCTGGCGCCCGGACCGTGGCTCACCGTCCGGCAGGTCGCGGAGGCACTGAACGCATGAGCAGCCGACCCGTACCGCTCGGCCGCCGCTCCGTCGCGGCACTGTCCCTGGTCTCCCTGGTCGGCGTGACGGCCTTCGGCTGGCCGCTGCTCGCCTCCACCGGATCGGCCCTGGTCGGCCACTCCGCCGACGCGCCGTGGCTGTTCGCCCTGCTGCTGCCGCTGCTGCTGGCCGTCGTCATCGCGCAGATCTCCGAAGGCCGTACGGCGGGCGGCGGGGCGCCGGGCCTGGACGCCAAGTCCGTCGCCCTGCTGGGGGTGCTGGCGGCGGCCGGCGCCGCGCTGCGGCCGCTGGGGGCGGGGACGGCGGGCCTGGAGCCGATGTTCTTCCTGATGGTGCTGTCGGGGCGGGTCCTCGGCCCCGGCTTCGGCTTCGTCCTCGGCTCGCTGTCGATGTTCGCCTCCGCGCTGCTCACCGGCGGGGTCGGACCGTGGCTGCCGTTCCAGATGCTCGCCATGGGCTGGGTCTGCCTCGGCGCGGGGCTGCTGCCCGGCCCGGCCGCGCTGCGCGGCCGCCTCGAACTGCTGCTGCTCGCGGGGTACGGCGCCGTCTCCGCCGTCCTGTACGGCACGATCATGAACCTCCAGGGCTGGCCGTACATCGGCGGCCTGGCCGGCTCCATCTCCTTCCACCCCGGCGACCCGCTGTCCGCCAACCTGGTCCGCTTCGCCGCCTACTGCCTCACCACCTCCCTGGGCTGGGACCTCCCGCGCGCCGCCCTCACCGTCGTGCTCTGCCTCACCCTCGGCACCCCCGTCCTGCGCGCCCTGCGCCGCACCACCCGCCGGGCGGCCTTCGACGCCCCCGTCGACTTCCGGCCGCCGCTAGGGTGACCGTTCGAAGCGTCCGCCAGAACGGGAGTCCACCCCAGTGTCCGCAGAATCCCCCGGCTACGAGGCCGACTCCGACACCGAGACCGACACCGACCAGGACGACGATCCCTGGATCACCGCGTACTGCCCCGTCGACCCCGAACTGGCCGCCCGGCTGGTGGCGATGGCGGACCTCGACTGGACGGACGGCGACGTCGGCGAACGCGCGATGACCGACGCCGGCTGGCACTCGACCGGCGACCACCTCGGCGAGCTGAACGAGAAGGCCTGCACACCGGCGGGCCACCTCGCGTACGGCGACGACTGCCTCTTCCTGCCCTTCGCCTACGAGTACTACGTGCACCCCGACGGCGGGATGGCCGAGGACTTCTGGGGCACCCTCCCCGGCTGGCGGAGCAGCACCGACCAGGAGACCGACACCTTCACCGAGCAACTGGACGCCGTAGCCGCCCGGTTCACCACCCTGCTCGGCCCGCCCGACCACGACGTCAGCCACGAACGGCGACCGCACTCCGGCAGCGTCCGGCGCTACCGCGTCTGGCGCCGCGGCGACAACGCCCTGGTGGTGGCCCCGGGCCTGGACCCCTTCTCGTACTCCCAGTTCGAGCACGCCTTCGTCCAGATCCGCCCCCTCCCGGCGGCGGCGCCGCTGCCGCCCGCCGAGGAACTGGTCGACTTCTTCACCTGGTAGTCCTCCCGGCCTGCGCCGGTGGCACTCAGCGGTCCGGGACTCCCCAGTCCAGGGCGGACCGGGCAAGGGCGGCGAGCCCGAGCGCGGCCGGGAGTTCGACGAGGAACGCCATCGCGAGGGCGGTGTACCAGGCGCCGCCGCCCTCGGCGGTCATCACGTCGAACCAGGCGTCGAGGAGGAGCAGGGTGGCGGCTGCGGCGGCGGCCAGGGCGGTCAGGCGTGAGCGCCGGACGAGCAGCCTGGCGGTGGCGATCAGGCCGGCGACCTGGAGGACGTCCATGCCGATCCACACCGTGGACCAGTTCCGGACCTCGGCCTGCCCTCGGGTGGCCGACCCGAGGACCAGGATCCAGGCGAAGAGCAGGACCGAGACGGCGATCAGCGCCCCGCCCAGGAGCGTGCGGGAGCGCTCCGCCGTCGGGTGTGCCGATCCCAGGCGGTCGAGCGCCGCCCGCACCGGCCGACCGTCCCCCGTTGTCGTTCTCATGATCGAGAATCTACCCACCCCCTCGCGGGACCCGGCGGGCGGTGCCCGGGGCCGGAACCGCACCGCCCGGGGGCGACGCCCCGGCGCCCCGCTACCATCGCCCGGTCGTGATCGACGGAGGGGGTACGACGTGGGACTGATCCAGCACTGGCGGGACTCCAAGGCGCAGGAGCTGCACCGGGAGGGCATCCGCCTGCTCAACCGGGGGCGCGCGCGGGACGCGGAGCCCGTGGCGCGCGAGGCGGTCCGCATCCGCTCGAAGGTCTTCGGCCCGGACGATGCCACGACCCTGGCGAGCCGGGTGGTGTGGGCGCGCGCACTCGGCGGCCTCCAGCGTCATGCCGAGGCGGAGGCCGAGCTGCGCGAGGTGCTGCGGCTGGCGCCCGACCCGACCGCCCGGGGCGAGCTCGTCCGCTGGGCCCGGCTGGGGCTCGCCCAGGTCCAGGTGCGGACGGGACGGGCCGAGGAGGCGCGGGCCGAGGCGGCCCTCCTCCTGGAACTCACCGGTCGGGCCGACGTCGAGTACACCCGCGCCGCGCTGGCGATCGAGGCCGCGGCACTCAGCACGCTCGGCCGCCACGCCGAGGCGGTCGCGCGCTGGACGGAGCTGGAGGCGGCCGCCACCGCCACCGCGGGCGGGGGCAGTCCCCAGGCGCTCAAGGCCCGGTCCGACCGGACCCAGGCACTCGTCTACCTGGGCCGCTTCCAGGAGGCCGAGGCGCAGGCCCGGGCGCTGATGGACGTCGCAGCCTCGGGCGGTCCCGGTGGCGTGCTGCTCGGGATGGCCGCGCGGAACGCCCTGGTGCTCTCACTGACGGCTCGCGGCCGGGCGGTCGAGGCGGAGGCCGAGGCCCGCACCGCCGTCGAACGGGCGGCGGGCATCGCGGGCCTGGACGCCCGCTTCCTCCTCACCGCCCGGCTCGGCCTGGCCCGCGCCCTGAACGCGCAGGGCCGCCACGACGAAGCGCTGTCGGCGCTCCGCCCCGCCCTCGAACGCCCCACGCCGGACCCCGTCGGCGAGGAGGAACTGGAGGCCGCGCTCCACCTCGTCGCGGCGGTCACCCTGCTCGGGCTGGGGAAGGACGCGGCGCCGTCCCTGGAGAAGTCCTCGGAGCTCTGCCGGCGCACGCTCGGGCCGAACCACCACCGCGCCCTGGAGGTCGGCACGCTCCGGGGCCGGGTCCTCGCCGCCCAGGGCCGCCTGCCGGAGGCCCGCGAGGCCCTCCGGACCAACGCCGCCGCCTGGCAGGAGCACTTCGGCGAGGGCCACCCGAAGACACGGGCGGCGCAGCAGGCCCTGGCCGAACTGGGCTGACCCCGCCCCAGCCCCCGCCGCGACACCGACTCCCGCCCCCCGGGGGGGCGGGCGGCGGCGCGCGCACCGCCCGGCGCGCGCACCGGACATACCCGACACGCCCCGGCGCGCCACCTGCCGTACGGGGCCGAACCACCGTAGATTTGACGGATCGTCACTTTTTAGGCCCGCCCGGCCGTCCACGACTCCGTCGATCGGTGGTGGTTGCCATGCGACGTCCCTCCCTGCGGATGCGAATCCTCCGGCTCGGCCTCGGTGGCTGCCTGCTGGCCGCCGCCACGGCCGGCAACGCCGCGGCCGCGCCGGGCGAGCGCCCGAAGGACGGGCCCGGATCGCCGGAGCAGCGGATCGAGAGCCTCCTCGCCCAGCTGACCACCGACGAGAAGGTCACCCTGCTGCGCGGCCGGGACGCCCCCGCCGGGGTGGACTCCGTCGGCTACGTCGCGGGCGTGCCCCGGCTCGGCATCCCTCCGCTGCTGCTGACGGACGGCCCGGCCGGCGTCCGGGACGGCCGCCCGGCGACCGCGCTGCCCGCACCCGTCGCGCTGGCCGCCGCCTTCGACCCGGCGCTGGCCACCCGGTACGGCGACGTGCTGGGCCGGGAGACCCGGGCGCGCGGCTACCAGGTGCTGTACGCGCCCATGGTGAACATCGTCCGGACCCCTCAGGGCGGGCGGAACTTCGAGACGCTGGGCGAGGACCCGTACCTCGCCGGGCGGCTCGCCACCGCCGAGGTGCGCGGCATCCAGGCGCAGCGCGTCGCCGCGCAGGTCAAGCACTTCGCGGCCAACAACCAGGAGGACAACCGCCAGTCGTACGGCTCGGACGTGGACGAGCGCACCCTGGCCGAAATCGAGCTGCCCGCCTTCCGGGCGGCGGTGCGGGAGGGCCGGGCCTGGTCGGCGATGTGCGGCTACAACCCGGTGAACGGCGTCTGGGCGTGCGAGAACTTCCCGCTGCTGCGCGACGTGCTCAAGGGCCGCTGGGGCTTCGACGGGGTGGTCGGCTCCGACTACCCGGCCACCCACTCCGCCGTCAACGCCGCCGCCGGCGGGCTGGACCAGGAGTTCGGCGGTTCGAGCTACTTCGCCGACCTGCCAGCCGCCGCGGCGGACGGCCGGCTCGCCCCGGCCCTGCTGGACGACCAGGTCCGCCGGGTGCTGCGGCTGATGGCGCGCACGGGAGCGCTCGACGGCGTCCAGGCGCCCCCGGTCGACCCGGCCGCCGGAGCGCGCGACGCCCGGACCGCCGCCGCCGCCGGAACGGTTCTGCTGCGCAACGAGGGGTCCGCCCTGCCGCTGGACGCCGCCCGGCTCAAGTCCGTCGCCGTGATCGGCCCCTGGGCGGACCGCGCCTACACCGGTGGCGGCGGCTCCTCGCACGTCACCCCGTACGCCGAGCACACGGTGACGCCCCGCCAGGGCATCGCGGCCCGGGTCGGCCCGAACACGGAGGTGCGCCACGACCCCGGCGACGACCCGGCCGCGGCGGCCGCGGCGGCCACCGGGGCGGACGTCGCGGTGGTGGTGGTCGGCGACCAGGAGACCGAGGGCGCCGACCGCGGCTCGCTGAACCTCACCGCGGCGGACGACGCGCTGATCCGGGCCGTCGCCCGGGCCAACCCGCGCACCGTGGTGGTGCTGAACACCGGCGGCCCCGTCACCATGCCGTGGCTGGACGCGGTACCCGCCGTGGTCGAGGCCTGGTACCCGGGCGAGCAGAGCGGCGCCGCGCTCGCCGACGTGCTGTTCGGCGACGTCGACCCGGCCGGGCGACTGCCCGTCACCTTCCCGACCTCCGCCGACGCCACCCCGATCCGGGACGCCGCCCAGTACCCGGGCACGGACGGCACCTACCACTACACCGAGCGCCTCGGCGTCGGCTACCGCTGGTACGACGCGAGCGGCACCGCCCCGCTGTTCCCCTTCGGCCACGGCCTCTCGTACACCACCTTCGACTACGGCGGCCTCACCGTGACCGGCCCCGACCAGGCCGGCCGGGTCCGGGTCGGCTTCGACGTCGCCAACCGGGGCCGCCGGACCGGCACCGAGGTGCCCCAGCTGTACCTGACCTTCCCGGCCACGGCCGGCGAACCCCCGCAGCAGCTGAAGGCCTTCGACAAGGTCACCCTGGCGCCCGGCGCCTCGACCCACGTGGACCTGCTGCTGGACCGCTCCGCCTTCGCCGTCTGGGACGAGGGCGTGCACGGCTGGGGCGTCCCCGGCGGTCGGTACGGCCTCACCGTCGGCTCGTCCTCCCGCGCACCCCGACTGCGGGGCGGCGTCGACACCCCCGCGTCCCCCGCCGTCTCCACCTGGTCCGGGCGGATCACCGGCTCCGACGGCGCCTGCCTGGACGCCTCGGCCGCCGCCGGGGACGCCGGCCGGCCGCTGGAGGCGACGGACTGCTCGGGCGTGGCCGCCCAGGACGCCACCGTCGGCTCGGACGGCAGCATCGGCGTCCTGGACGGCTGCCTCACCCCGGCCGGCTCCGCCGACGGCGCCGCCGTGCTCCTGCGGGACTGCACCCGGACCGCCGACCAGGAATGGCGCAGGGGCCCGGACTCCTCGCTGCTGAACCCGTCGACCGGCCGCTGCCTGAGCGGCGCGGACGGCCGACTGCTGCTGCAGCCCTGCGGGACGACCGCAAAACAGCGCTGGACCACGCCCAGCCCCAGCGGGCCGCTGACCGGCATCGACGGGCAGTGCACGGACGTCGACGGGGCGTCCACCGTCAACGGCACCGCCGTCCAGCTCTACCGCTGCAACTCCACCGGCGCCCAGGACTGGACCGTCCACCAGGACGGCTCGCTCCGCGCCCTCGGCAAGTGCCTGGACGTCACCAACGGCAGCACCGCCGCCGGCACCCCCGTCCAGCTCTACGACTGCAACGGCACCGCCGCCCAGAGCTGGTACCCGCGCCCGGACGGCACCCTGCTCAACCCGGGCTCCCGCCGCTGCCTGGACGCCCGGGGCGGCGGCAGCGCCGACGGGACCAGGCTCGAACTCTGGGACTGCACGGGCGGCACCAACCAGCTCTGGAAACCGCCCGCCTGACCGGTACCCGCTCCACCGGTGATTGCGCACGCGGCGTTCGGAATGCCCGAACGCCGCCGTACGCTGTCCCGCAACACCGGCAGGATCATCGCGAACACCTCAACACGAGCCGCAGCACGCACCACGAGCGGGCCGAGCGGGCCCGCCACCGCACGCGGGCGTTCGGGGGAACCGGAGAAACCAGTGGAACTTCGTCAGTTGCGCGTCTTCGAGGCCGTGGCCACCCACCGCACCGTCACCGCCGCGGCCGTGGCGCTCGACCTGGCCCCCTCCTCGGTGTCCGAGCAGATCCGCACCCTCGAACACAGCCTGGACACCGAGCTGTTCGACCGCGCCCCGCACGGAACCAGGCTCACCGCGGCCGGCGAGCGGCTGCTGCCCTGGGCGCGCACACTGCTCGACCAGGCCGAACAGGCCCGCCGCGAGGTGGTCGCCGACCGCGCCCGGCTGCGGCTCGGCGCGCTGGAGACGATAGCCGCGACCCACGTCCCGGCCGTGCTGGCCCGGCTCGCCGAACGCCGCCCCGGCCTGGACGTCGCGCTGCACACCGACACCGCCCGGGACGCGCTGCTCGGCGGCGTCGCGGCCGGGGCACTGGAGGCCGCCCTCATCCTGGACACCGCCGGACCGCTCGGCGACCTCGGCTTCTACCTGCCGCCCGCCCCGCTCGACCACCTCGACCTCCAGGACGTCCCGCTCGCCCTGGTCGCCGCCCCCGCCCACCCGCTCGGCGGCGCCGCCGCCCTCACCCGCGAGGACCTGCGCGGCCAACGCCTGCTGGTGAACACCCCGGCCTGCTCCTTCCGGCTGGCCGGCGAGCGCCTGCTCGGCCACGCCGTCGAACGCGTCCCCACCGGCGGCGTCGCCGTCACCCGAGCCTGCGCCGAACAGGGCCTCGGCATCGCCCTGCTCCCCGACTTCGCCGTCCGGGAGCCCCTCGCCTCCGGCGCCCTCGTCCGCCTCCCCCTCGCTCCCCCGCCCCTGCACCTCCGCCTGGTGTGGCGCGCCGACCGCGAGACCGTCCCCGGGCTGCGCGCGGCCCTGTACGCCGCCGCGGCCTGAACTCCCCCACACCACAAGCCCGTTCATCGCACACCCGGTCGGCCCGGACGGCATCGCCCGGCCCCTCGAACGCCGGACGGCGCACCCCGGAACCCCGGGGCGCGCCGTCCGCCTCCTACCAGCCCGCCGAATCAGGCCTTCGGGCCCGCCGACTGCACGACCTCGAAGGACCACAGCGTGGACCCGGAGGCGGCCGGCCGCTTCGGCGCCTCGCCGCCCTCACCGCCACCACGGTGGGCCGCCTGCATCGGGCCCTCCATCCACGCCTTGAAGTCCTCCTCGCTGCGCCAGCGGGTGTAGACCAGGTACTGGTCGGTCCCCTCGACCGGACGCAGCAGTTCGAACCACTCGAAGCCGTCGGAGTTCTCCACCGCACCGGCCCGCGAGGCGAAGCGCTGCTCCAGCACCTCGCGCTGCTCGGCGGGCACCGTCAGTACGTTGATCTTGACGACGGACATGCCGCTCCTCACTGATCCGCCGGGGCCCGTACGGCCGTCGGCTCGGTTGCTCCCGAGCAGTCTGCTACACCTCACACCCCGCCGGTCGGGTGCTGCGGGCCCGGGGGCCGCCGGGGCGGGGCGGGGGCAGGGGGCGGGGCTCCGGCTTCCGGCTCAGGCGATCCAGGCCGGGAGGAGGCGGTCGGCGTCGCGCGGGGCGAGGGCGCAGGCGCCTTCGGGGGTGCGGGCGTCGGGGTTGTAGGCGTGGGAGGGGGACGGGGAGGCGACGAGGGCGGTGAAGCCCTCGGCGGTGGTGATGCGGCGGGGCACGTCGGCGGGGAGGGCGAGGGTGTCGCCGGCGGCGACCGTCAGGGTCTCGCCCGCGAGGTCGACCTCGGCCGAGCCGGCCAGCAGGGTCCAGATCTGCTCGGTGTCCATGGCGTGCAGCGGGCCCTGCCGGTCGGCGGGCATCTCGACCCGCCACTGGGCGAGGGCGGTCGCACCCTGGGTGGGTGAGGCGAGGGTGGTCATGACGGCGTTCGGGGTCTCGGTGCGACGGGCGTCGGCGGAGCGGATCACGGGCATGGTGAAGGAACCCCTAAGATGGACAATGTCGTTGTCTATATGGTCAATGAGGTTGTCTATCGTGTCAAGCGAACCCGCCCCGCCCGGCTTCGAGCTGCCGCTGCGCCTGCTGCTGGCCTTCCGCACGATCATCGACGAACTGCACGAGCGGATCGCCCGCGAAGGGCACCCGGACCTGCGCCCGATGCACGGCTTCGTCTTCCAGGCGATCGGCCCCCGGGGCACCACCGCCGTCGAACTCGGCCGCCGGCTCGGCGTCTCCAAGCAGGCCGCGGGCAAGACCGTCGAGACCCTGGAGCAGCTCGGCTACGTCGAGCGCGGCAGCGACCCGGCCGACGCCCGCCGCAAGGTGGTCCGGCTCACCGAGCGGGGCGTGGACTGCCTGGTCCGCTCGGCGCGGATCTTCGAGGAACTGCGCACCGAGTGGTCCGCCGCCCTCGGCGAGGAGGAACTCCGCCGGATCGAGGACGGTCTGCGGCTGCTCGCCCCCGGGGACCCGTTCCGGCTCGACACCCCGCGCTGGTTCGGCAGCCCGTGAGGAACGCCGCACCAGCGCTGGGGACGGCTAGAACGACCGCCCCTCCCCCCGGTACGGCGACTGCGGCCCGGTCGGCGGATCCGGCCGGTCCCGCCGGTCGGCGCAGAGCGTGGAGCTGAGCCGGGTGAGGAGTGCGGCGAGGTCCTCGTACTGCCGCTCGTCCCAGTCCCCCAGCAGTTCCGCGAGCTGGGTGCGCCGGGCCGCGACCAGCCGCAGCGCCGCCTCCTCCCCCGGCTCGGTGAGCCGCAGCGGCAGGCCGCCGGTGCGGGCGGCGAGGCCGCGGCCCTCCACCTCCCGGACGGCCTCCTCGACGACCGAGACCGGGACGACCCGCCGCTCGGCCAGTTCGGCGGGCTCCACCGAACCGTGGTGGTGCATCTGCAGGAGGAGCCAGCTGGAGGCGGGCCGCAGGTCGAGCCCGGCGGTGGCGGTGATCCGCCGGAAGAGGTCGCGCCGGGCCTCCCGGGTGCCCAGGACGGACAGCGCGCGGGCGATCTCGTCCAGGGAGGAGCGCTCGACCGGGTTGATCCCGATCGACTCGCTGAGGTCGGGCGCGGTCACCGTGGAGCGCAGCTTCTGCTCGCGCAGGAACAGCGACAGCACGAAGGCGACCGCCGCGACGGGCACCGCGTACAGGAACACCCGGGTGATCGACTCGGCGTAGGCGTGGTGGACGCCGGCCTGGAGGGCGGCGGGCAGCCGGGTGATCAGGCGCGGGTCGGCGGTGATCGCCTCCACCCGGAAGCCCGGCGGCAGCGGCTGCCCGACCAAGGCGTCGGCAAGCCGGGAGCGCAGGCCGCTGGCGAAGACCGTCCCGAAGATGGAGACGCCGAAGGAGGCGCCGATGGAGCGGAAGAAGGTGGCGCCGGCGGTGGCCACCCCGAGGTCCTGGTAGCCGACCGAGTTCTGCACGATCAGCACCAGTACCTGCATCACCAGGCCCAGTCCGAGGCCGAAGACCAGGAAGTAGAGGCTCATCTCGGCGGTGCCGCTGTGCTCGTCGAGCCGGGAGAGCAGCAGCAGGCCGACCGTGGTGACGGCCGTCCCGGCGATCGGGAAGGCCCGGTAGTGGCCGGTGCGGGCGACGATCTGGCCGGAGCCGATCGAGGTGAGCAGCATCCCGAGGACCATCGGCAGCATGTGGATGCCGGACATGGTGGGCGAGACCTGCTGGACCACCTGGAGGAAGGTCGGCAGGTAGGTGAGGGCGCCGAACATCGCGAAGCCGACCACGAAGGAGATCACCGCGACCAGGCTGAACGTCCGTGAGCGGAACAGCCGCAGCGGCAGGACGGGCTCGGCGGCCGAGCGCTCCACCTGGACGAAGACGAGCAGCAGCGCCAGTCCGAGCACGCCCAGGCCGACGACCTGCCAGGAGCTCCAGGCCCAGGTGGTGCCGCCGAGCGAGGTCATCAGCACCAGGCAGGTGGCGACGGCGGCGATCAGCGCGGTGCCGAGGTAGTCGATCCGGTGCTCGCGCCGGGCCTCCGTGCCGTGCAGCACCGCCGCGATCACCACCAGGGCGACCGCGCCGATCGGCAGGTTGACGTAGAACACCCAGCGCCAGCTGAGGTGGTCGACGAACAGCCCGCCGAGCAGCGGCCCGAGGACGCTGGTGACGCCGAAGACGGCGCCGAAGAGGCCCTGGTACCTGCCGCGGTCCCGGGGGGCGACGAGGTCGCCGACGATCGCCTGGGAGAGCACCATCAGGCCGCCGCCGCCGAGGCCCTGGAGAGCGCGGAAGGCGATCAACTCGCCCATGTTCTGGGCGATTCCGCAGAGCACCGAGCCGATCAGGAAGATCACGATGGAGGCCTGGAAGAACCGCTTCCGGCCGTACATGTCGCCGAGCTTGCCCCAGAGCGGGGTGGCGGCGGTGGAGGCCAGCAGGTAGGCGGTGACCACCCAGGAGAGGTGGTCCAGGCCGCCGAGGTCGCTGACGATGGTGGGCAGCGCGGTGGAGACGATGGTCTGGTCGAGGGCGGCGAGCAGCATCGCCAGCAGCAGGGCCCCGATCGGCACCCAGAGGTTGGCGGCGGTGACCTCGGGCGGGCCGGGCGGGCCGGGCGGGTGCGCCGGGCTCCGCCCGCTCGCGGCGCGCGGCTCCGTCATGACGTCTCCACAGGCGGCATGGCCTCTCCGTCGGGTCGCGGGGCCGGACGACCGGACGCCCAGGTGGATGATCACTCCCCGTTCCCCATGCTGGCAGATATGTCCCGTTATGCTCCGCCGGGTTGAGCCGAACGTAAGCACCGGACCCGTCGTGGGCGTTCCGGCGGTTTCCCCTGGGGCCAACCACCACCAACCGGCACAACACCCCCGCCGGGGGCCGGACGCCCCTGTCCCCCCTCCGGGACGTCCTGCATAATCAGGCCCGATCGCGAGACCCGAGAACCGAGGAGGACCGGCCGATGCCGGACCAGCACTGCCCGACGTGCGGCACCGCACGCTCCACCGGGTGCAGCTGCCTCCCCGACCGGAGCCTCGACGAGACCACCGTCCTCCCGCACCTGGAGGGCCCGCCGCTGGTCCGCCCGTACGTGCCGCAGGCGCCAGAGCAGGTCGCCGACGAGCCGCCGCTGACGGCCGACCCGTTCGCGACCACCGTGCTGCCCCCGGTCGCGCCGGCACAGCCTGCACAGCCGGCACAGCCGATGAGGCATCCGGTGCAGCAGGCCCAGCACGCACAGCAGATGCAGCCGCCGGCCACGCCCCCGCTCGGGCCGGACGCGGACGCCTACGCGACGACCGTCCTGCCGCCCGTCCCGGGCCCCGCACCGGACGCGTACGGCAACGGCGCCACCACCGTCCTGCCCGCGGTCCCGCCGGCCGGACGGCCCGGCCCGGACGCGTCCGGGGACGAGCTCGGCTACTTCCCGTTCGACAGCGGGGCCCCCGGGCCCGACTCCGCCCCCACCGGCGGACGGGCCGCGCGCCGGGCCGCCGAGCAGTCCGAGCGCGGCCCCCTCGCCGGGCGCAAGGGCCTGATCGCGGGCGTCGGCGCCGGACTGCTGGCGCTCACCGTCGGCCTCGCGTACGCCGTGACGCCGTCCTCCGAGCCGACCCGTCGGGCCGAACCGGCGCCCACCACCTCGCTCGCCCCCGCCCCGGTGGAGCCGCCGACCGTGGCCGCCCCGGCGCCCAGCGACCCCACGCCGACCCCCGAGACGCCCAGCCCGAGCGCCACCCGGTCGGCCAGACCGAGCCCCACCAGGACCCCCACCCCCACGCCGACACCCACTCCGACCCCCACCCCGACACCGACGCCGACCCCCACGCCGACGCCGACCCCGACGCCCACGCCCACCCCGTCGCAGACCCCGCGGCTGCTCCAGATGGGAATGAGCGGGCCCGACGTCAAGGCGATGCAGCAACTGCTCGTCGGCGCCGGGTGCGGATTCGTCGACAAGTCGCTCGTCACCGGCACCTTCGACTGGTGGACCCAGACGACGCTGCAGGACTACCAGCGGCAGAACCGGATCAAGGGCGAGAACGGCGTCTACGGCCCCAAGACCCAGGCCGCCCTCACCGCCGACCCCGGCTGCTGAGCGGGGCCGGGCGGGAGGCCGCCGCGCCGTCGGCCGGTCCCACCGCCGGCCACCCGCACCACCTGCTGACCGGCGTCAGCCGGTGATCGCCCCGAAGATGCTGACCCCGGCCAGCACCACCATGATCGCCGCCGCCACCCGGACGATCAGCTTCATCGGCACGTACTTGAGCAGCTTCTGCCCGCCCACGATGGCGATCCCGCCGACCGCGCAGAGCGCCAGCCAGGAGCCCAGGCCGACGGCCAGCGGGTCGGCGTACTTGGCGGCCAGGTTGGCGGTCATGATCTGGGTCAGGTCGCCGAACTCGGCGACCGCGACGACCGCGAAGCTGGTCCCGGCCACCTTCCAGAAGCGGTTCGAGGACGGCTCCTTGGCCGCGTGCCCCTCCTCGTCCTCACCGCCGTGGAACAGCAGCATCGCCGCGCCGACCAGGAACAGCGCTCCGGTGACGCCCTCCACCCAGCGGTGCGGCAGCAGCGAGAGCAGGTGCCCGGCGGCCAGCGCCAGCACCACCTGGAGCAGCATGGCGGCGGCGACGCCCGCGAAGACGTAGCTCGCCCGGTACTTGGTGCCGAGCACCAGGCTGGCCAGCGCGGTCTTGTCCGGCAGCTCGGCCAGGAAGATGATGCCGAACGTCAACGCGGCAACGGTCAAACTCATCGGAGGAACCCCTCGGTCGGCTGTCCGGCCTCCGCAGGTCCGTCAGGGGACGCTTCGGCCCGACAGCACTGGAAATGGTCACAGCACTGCGGCCGAAGGTCTCGCCGGCAGCCGCCACTCGAGCGGTGCCCCGGGCGCCGGGCCCCTGGGGGCCAGTATGTCGACGGTCCGGTGGAGGGCTACTCCCCTTCAACGCGCTCCAGCCTACCCGACGCCGTGGCCGCCCGGCCCGGCGTCGGCCGTCACCAGACCCCGCCCGACCAGCTCCAGCACCACCACGACCGCCACCGACTCCACCGCCAGCAGCCCGATCAGCACGAACAGCTGCACCGCGCCCGCCTGCACCGGCGAGGCGCCGCCGAGCAGCATCCCCACGAAGGCGCCGGGCAGGGTGACCAGGCCGACGGTGCGGGTCTGGTCCAGCGCCGGGACCAGCGAGGTCGCGGCCGCCGTACGGCAGATCTCCAGCCGGGCGTCCCGCTCCTCGAAGCCCAGCGCCAGCGCCGCCTCCACCTCGCCGCGCCGCTGCCGCAGCTCGTCCAGGGCGCGCCGGCCGGCGAGCGAGGTCGCGGTGAGCCCGCCGCCGATCAGGATGCCCGCGACCGGGATCACCGACAGGCCCTTGAGCGGCAGCAGCCCGACGGCCAGCAGCAGGGCCAGCACCGGCAGCACCCCGGCGCCGATCGGGGCCGCCGCCCAGACCCAGCCGGGGCCCGGGGTCATCCGCCGGCCCGCGGTGCGCACCGCGACCGTGAACATCAGCAGCACGAACAGCGCCGACCACCAGAGCGAGGCGACCACCCAGCTGATCACCGCGGCGACGGCGGCCAGCTGGACGACCGCCCGCAGTCCGGCCCGCGCCACCGCCCGCCCGTGGCCGAGCAGACCCCGGCCGGCCACCGCCACGGCGGCCAGCAGCAGCACCGCGGTGACCACCCCGAGCACCGGGGTGACCGGCAGCAGCTGCCCGGCGCCGGACGCCGCCAGCGGTACGGGTGCCGACGGCGGCGACCACGGGGACAGCGGCATCAGATCCAGCTGGTGAACCACATCCGGTCCTGCCAGGACGACATCGGGATCACCTCCGCCGTGTACAGCGGGTAGAAGAAGGCGAAGCAGCCGACGATCGCGAGCACGATCAGCCCGGCCCCGATCGCCCCGTACCGGCGGCGCTGGGGGCTGCAGCCCACCGGGCCGAGGATCGCACCGAGCATCTGGGCGACGGCCAGGCACAGGAACGGCACCAGCACGACCATGTAGAAGGAGAAGATCGTCCGCTCCTGGTACTGGAACCAGGGCAGGTAGATCCCGGCCACCGCGCACAGCACGGCGCCCGAGCGCCAGTCCCGGCGGAAGAACCAGCGCCACAGCAGGTAGACCAGCGCGAAGCAGGCCGCCCACCACAGGAACGGGGTGCCCAGGCCCAGGATCTGCGCCGCGCAGCCGCCGGGGGCGGTGCAGCCGCGCGACCCGGTCGGCACCTGCTCCCAGTACATCGAGACCGGGCGGCCGTCGACCAGCCAGGCGAAGGGGTTGGACTGGTAGGTGTGCGGGGTGCTCAGGCCGGTGTTGAAGTCGTACATCTGCGAGTGGTAGTGCCACAGGCTGCGCAGCGGCGCGGGCACCCAGGTCATCGGGACCTGCGGCAGCGGGATGCCGAAGGCGTGGTCCGGGGAGAGCCCGGCGCGGCCGTCCGCCCAGTGCCGGTCGTAGCCGCCCCCGCCGTTCGCACCGCCGGCCAGCCAGCCGCTCCAGGCGCCGACGTACACCACCACGGCCGAGCCGACCATGGCGAGGAGGGCGGGTACGGCGTCCCGGCGCAGCATCGAGCGCCAGGGGTGGCGGGCGCCGGCGGCGCGGCGGCCGGACTGGTCCCAGAGCACGGTCAGGACGCCGAAGGCGGCGAGGATCGGGGCGCCGTTCCACTTGACGGCGCAGGCGGCGCCGATGAGCACCCCGGCGGCGATCCGCCAGGGGCGCCACCCCAGCCGCACCCCGTCGCCGTCGGTGACCCCGGCGAGCCGGGCGCGGACGTGGTCGCGGTCGATCAGCAGGGCGCCGAAGGAGGCGAGCACGAAGAACATCTGGATGCCGTCGAGCAGGCCGACCCGGCTCATCACCAGCTGGAGGCCGTCGACGGCCATCAGCAGGGCGGCGGTGCAGCCGACCAGGGTGGAGCCGAAGAGCCGGCGGCCGATCCGGGCCAGCATCAGCACGGTGAGGGTGCCGAGCAGGGCGGTCATGAACCGCCAGCCGAAGGGGTGCAGTCCGAACAGCTGCTCGCCGACCGCCATCACCCACTTGCCGAGCGGCGGGTGGGCGATGAACTCGGGCGCGGAGCTGAGCGGGACGGACTGCGGGACGGCCAGGATGTCGGCGTTGGCGTGGTCGGGCCAGGTGCCCTCGAAGCCCTGCTGGAGCAGGGACCAGGCGTCCTTGGGGTAGTACGTCTCGTCGAAGACGAAGGCGTTGGGGTAGCCGAGGTTCCAGAACCGCAGCAGGCCGGCGAAGAGCGCGACGCCGATCGGGCCGAGCCAGCCGGAACGGTCGGCCGCCCAGCGCAGCAGGCCGCGCGGGGCCGGTGCCGGGTCCGGTTCGGCGGTGGCCTGGACCGCCGGGGGGTGCGTGAGCGCCGCTTGCGTCATAGCCTCGCCGATTCGCCTGTCTGCGGGGCCCTGGGGGTTGCTGCACCGGGCCCGGGTCTGCTGCCCCGGCCGGGGCCGGGCGGTCAACAGCCACTGACACTATGTGGCGGTGCCCGGGAAGCCAAGCGCGACGGGCGCCGACCAGGTGACCTGGTCGGCGCCCGTACGAGCGGCCGTACACATGGCCGCACAAGCGGCCGATTCGCTCGGCCGCCCGCCGTCACGCGGCGGTCTGCAGCTCCCGCCCCCGGACCGGGGCCGGGGTGCGGACCACGGCCGGGGCCGCGTTGTCCTGCTCGGCCGTGAGGTACGGACGCAGGCGCAGCGCCAGCACGACGATCAGCAGCGTCGAGCCCACCATGGCCGCGAGGTAGAGCGGCCAGGTGCCGGAGCCGACCAGCAGCACGCCGACGGCCGGGCCGACCGCGATGGCGATCTGCTTCACCAGGGCGTACCCGGCGTTGTAGGTGCCGAGCAGCCGGGCCGGGGCGAGGTCGGCGACCATCGGGCCCATGGTGGGCGCGAGCAGCGACTCGCCGACGCCGAACAGGGCGTAGATCGAGACGATGGCGACCGTGGCGGCCATGGTCTCGGTCCGGATCAGGCCGGCGACCAGGGCCATCCCCCAGGCGCCGAGCCAGACCACACCGGCCGCGGCCATCGCGGTGGTGCGGCGGCGGCGCGCCGTGATCCGCACCATGAACATCTGCAGCACCACGATGGTGACCGCGTTGGCGCCGATCGCGAGGCCCAGGGTGGACGGCGCGGTGCCGACGGTGTCGGTGGCGAAGGCCGCGACACCGGACTCGAACTGGCCGTAGCAGGTGAAGAAGATCAGCCCGGCGAGGATGCTGAGCCGCACCATCGCCTTGTCGGCGAGCAGGGCGCGCAGGCCGGTCGGGCCGGTCGCCGCGTCCTGGACGGCGCTCAGCTGGGCCTTCGGCATCCGGGCGGTGCCGGTGACCAGGGCCAGGCCGAGGAAGGTGACCGCCTCGATGGTGAACAGCCGGGTGAGGCTGGCCGGGTCGGCGACGTTCACGATCTGCCCGCCGACCAGCGCGCCGATGCCCATGCCCAGGTTGACCAGGGTGAACTGCAGCGCGAAGGCGTGCGAGCGGGTCGCGGCCGTCGAGCAGCGGACGATCATCGTGGCGAGGGCCGGCTGGCAGGTGGTGACACCCGCGCCGAACAGGAACGAGGAGACCAGCAGGGCCGGCGTGCCGGTGGCGTGGCCGAAGGCGAACGCGCCGGTGGCGGCCAGGGCCGCACCCGCCAGCAGCACCGGACGGGGACCGTACCGGTCGATGCCGCGCCCGGTGAACGGGAGGACGGCGAGCGCCGCCAGCGCGAAGACGGTGAACACCATCCCGGCCGCCAGCGAACCCAGCCCGCGCACCTGGTCCACGTACACGAACATGTACGGCATCGTGAACCCGCTGCCGAACGCGCTGAGCGCGTTGCCGATCTGGACGCGGCGCAGCGGGCCGCCCGCCCCACGTCGCTGCTGCCTCTGCTGCTTCACCGTGCCGATCACCGTGCACATCCCTTCCTGTTTCCACTGGAACTCTTAAGCCCAGAAGATTTCAGACCTAAACTCTGCCGAGATAAAGTCTTAGCACCGGAAGACTGCGGAGTCAAAGGCTTAAGGAGTGCACGCCCGTGCGACACTGGTCCGCATGACTACGGACAAGCCGTCGCCGGCTGCCGACAAGCCCCCGCGGACCACTCCCCTGGAGTTCGGCATCGCCGAGCAAGTGGCCCTCTACCAGCGGGAGTTCCCCACCGTCGACCCCCAGGTCGAGACGATCGTGCAGACCCTCAACCGGGTCTCCCGGCGGATGGGCGTCGCGTACGACCGGCAGCTGACTGTGCTCGGGATCACCTCCGCCGAGTGGGAGGTGCTCAAGGCGCTGGTGGTGAGCGGGAGCCCCTACCGGCTGGGCCCGGGCGAGCTGGCGAAGCGGCTGGGGCTCACCCCGGCCGCGATGACCCACCGGATCGACCGGATGGTGGCCGAGGACCTGGTCACCCGGGAGCGGGACGAGTCCAACCGGGTGCGGGTGATCATCGAGCTGACCGAGAACGGCCGCGACAAGTGGCTGGAGTCGATGCGGATGGCCGCGGTGTTCGAGGAGGAGCTGCTGCAGGACGTCGTGGGCGAGGAGCGCACCGCGCTGTCCGGCCTGCTGGCCCGGATGCTGCGGCGGATCGAGGAGAGCCAGCCGGACGCGCTCGGGCGCACGGCCGACCTGGCCTGAGCCGCGGTCGCGGGCCCGGAACGACGGAGTCCCGCCCGCCGGCGTGGTCGGCAGCCTGACCCACTCCC
>NZ_JBHZCY010000092.1:0-37589 GCF_042786665.1 Kitasatospora sp. NPDC059146
GCCGGGGGCCGGGCCGCAGGGGTGTGTGCCGGGGCCTCGGTCAGGCCTCCTCGCCGCCCTCGCTGTCGCCGTCCTCGCCCTCGATCTCGTTCTGCAGGCCGAGGCGCTCGACGATCCACTGCTCGAAGCCGACCGCGGCCTGGGTCCAGTTCGCGGTGGTGGTGACGAAGTAGTCCAGGTTGACGCCGTTGCCGACGATCATCTGGACCTCGCCGATCAGGCGGACCACGCCGTCCTCGTGGGTGTGGGTGTACACCTTGGGCCAGAGGGTCTCGCGGTTCCACTCGTCGATCAGGTCGAGGATCTCGCCCTTCTTCTCCAGCGGGTACGCGCGGTCGTAGAAGGCACGGACCGCGAAGAGCTCCTTCTGCTCGCCGCGGAACATGTAGTAGACGCGGAAACCCTCCCAGGGGGCGGTGAGGTCGCCCTCCTCGTCCACGACGTGCTTGAGCTGCATCTGGTCGAGCAGCTGGGCGACCAGGGCCTGGTCCGGGACGACGATCGGCGGAGGGCCGGCCGGTCGGCCACCCTGGCCACCGGGCTGGCCGCCCTGGGGCACGCCGAACGACGGGATGGACGACGGGTCGATGCTCATGGGGGGTCCCTCTTCCTCAGTGCACGTGGTGGCCGGCAATGAGAGGCCGCCCTTTCCACCTCCCATCCTGCCTCATCCGGGGCTCCGCTCACAGGGGCGGCGGGGGCGCGTCGATCTTCGTCCCGGGGGGTCCGGGGGCCTCCGTCACGCACGGTGCCCGGGGTGCGGCGGCCTCGTCGCACGCCCGGCGCGCGCGTGAGCCAAGTCACGCGCCCGGCGCCCGGGTTCGCCTGCCGTACGCGCCGGATGCGGTTAGCGTGCGACGGAACTGGCCCGGGGCAAAGGCCTTTCCTCCCGGGCGAGTTGAGACGTTTTGGACCGAAGGGGGAACGGGGATGGAGCGTACGGTGACGGGGGAGGGCGCCTCGCTCGGGGCGTTGCTGCGGAACATCCGGCTGGACCGGGGGATGACGCAGGAGCAGTTGGGGGAGGCCTCGGGGCTGAGCGTGCGGTCGATCCGCGACCTGGAGCGGGGGGTGTCCTGCCCGCGGGTGTCCACCCTGCGGCTGCTCACCCAGACCTGGAGCCTCCCGGAGTCCCAGGGCGCCGAGCTGCACCGGATGGCCCGCGCCTGGCGGGACCGCACGCGGCGGGAGCAGCGGGCCCCGGGGACCGAGCGGGTGCCGGGGTACTGAGCGGGTGTCGGGGCGCCGGGGTACTGAGCGGGTGCCCGGCGGCCGCCCCCTCGCGCGGGCGGGGGGACGGCCGTGGGCCGGCGGCGCCGGTGACGGGCGGTGCCGGTGACGGGCGGGGCCGGCGGTTACTTCTCCAGCGGGCCCCGGCCGCGGACGGTGAGCCGGTCGCCCTCCTCGTCCCGCTCGACCAGGACGGTGTCCCCGTCGTGCACCTGGCCGGAGAGGATCGCCCGGGCGAGCTGGTCGCCGATCGCGGACTGCACCAGCCGGCGCAGCGGGCGGGCGCCGTACGCCGGGTCGTACCCGGTGAGCGCCAGCCAGTCGCGGGCCGCCGCGGAGACCTCCAGGGTGAGCCGCCGCTCGCGCAGCCGCTCGGCGAGGCGGGCGACCTGGAGGTCGACGATCCGGCTGAGCTCGGCGGTGCCCAGCGGGTCGAAGACCACGATGTCGTCCAGCCGATTGAGGAACTCCGGCTTGAACGCGGCCCGGACGGCGTCCAGCACCAGGGCCTTCTTCCGGTCCTCCGGGGTGGCCGGGTCGACGAGGTGGTGCGAGCCCAGGTTGGAGGTGAGGATCAGGATCGCGTTGCGGAAGTCCACCGTGCGGCCCTGGCCGTCGGTGAGCCGGCCGTCGTCCAGCACCTGGAGCAGCACGTCGAAGACCTCGGGGTGGGCCTTCTCCACCTCGTCCAGCAGCACCACGCTGTACGGGCGGCGGCGGACCGCCTCGGTGAGCTGGCCGCCCTCCTCGTAGCCGACGTACCCGGGCGGGGCGCCGACCAGGCGGGAGACCGAGTGCTTCTCGCCGTACTCGCTCATGTCGATCCGGACCATCGCCCGCTCGTCGTCGAAGAGGAAGTCGGCCAGGGCCTTGGCGAGTTCGGTCTTGCCGACGCCCGTCGGGCCGAGGAACAGGAAGGAGCCGGTCGGGCGGTCCGGGTCGGCGATGCCCGAGCGGGTGCGCCGCACCGCGTCCGAGACGGCCTGCACCGCCTCCGCCTGGCCGATCAGGCGCCGGCCCAACTCCTCCTCCATGCGCAGGAGTTTGGCGCTCTCGCCCTCCAGCAGCCGGCCGGCCGGGATGCCCGTCCAGGAGGCGACCACGTCGGCCACGTCGTCCGGGCCGACCTCCTCCTTGACCATCGAGGCTGAGGCGTCCTGGTCCGCGGCGCGTTCCTGGGCCTCGGTGAGCTCGGTCTCGGCGGCCGGGATCTCGGCGTACATCAGCTTGGACGCCCGCTCGAAGTCCCCGTCGCGCTGGGCCCGTTCGAGCGCGCCGTGCAGGCCCTCCAGCCGCTCCTTGAGCTCGCCGACCCGGTTGAGGCTCTTCTTCTCCTGCTCCCAGCGCGCCGTCAGCACGCTCAACTGCTCGTTCTTGTCGGCGAGATCGCGCCGCAGCCGGGCGAGGCGGTCGACCGAGGCCGGGTCCGACTCCTTCTCCAGGGCCAGCTCCTCCATCCGCAACCGGTCGACGGAGCGCTGGAGTTCGTCGATCTCGACCGGGGAGGAGTCGATCTCCATCCGGAGCCGGGAGGCCGCCTCGTCGACCAGGTCGATCGCCTTGTCGGGCAGGAAGCGGGAGGTGATGTAGCGGTTGGACAGGGTGGCCGCGGCGACCAGGGCGGCGTCCGAGATCTGCACCTTGTGGTGCGCCTCGTACCGGCCCTTGAGGCCGCGCAGGATGGCGATCGAGTCCTCGACGCTGGGCTCGCCGACCAGCACCTGCTGGAAGCGGCGCTCCAGGGCCGGGTCCTTCTCGATCCGCTCGCGGTACTCGTCCAGCGTGGTGGCGCCGACCATCCGCAGCTCGCCGCGGGCCAGCATCGGCTTGAGCATGTTGCCCGCGTCCATCGCGGAGTCGCCGCCGGCGCCCGCGCCGACCATGGTGTGCAGCTCGTCGATGAACGTGACGACCTGGCCGTCGGAGGACTTGATGTCGTTCAGGACGGCCTTCAAGCGCTCCTCGAACTCGCCGCGGAACTTGGCGCCGGCCACCATCGCGCTGAGGTCCAGCGAGACCAGCCGCTTGCCGCGCAGCGACTCCGGTACGTCACCGGCCACGATCCGCTGGGCCAGGCCCTCGACCACGGCCGTCTTGCCGACGCCGGGCTCGCCGATCAGCACCGGGTTGTTCTTCGTCCGGCGGGAGAGCACCTGGACCACCCGGCGGATCTCGTGGTCCCGGCCGATCACCGGGTCGAGCTTGCCGTCCCGGGCGGCCTGGGTGAGGTCGGTGCCGTACTTCTCCAGGGCCTTGTAGGTGCCCTCCGGATCCGGCGACGTCACCCGGCCGCTGCCGCGGACGTCCTTGAAGGCGGCGAGCAGCGCCTTGGGCGTCGCGCCCTGCTGCGCCAGCAGCTCGGCGACCGCCCCGCCCTCGGCGGCCAGGCCGACCAGCAGGTGCTCGGTGGAGACGTACTGGTCGTCCAGGTCGTCCGCGCGGCGGCCGGCCTCGGTGAGCACGGCCAGGGTGTCCCGGGCCAGTTGCGGGGCGGAGACCGTCGAGCCCGTCGCGCTGGGCAGTGCCGTCAGCTGGCGGCGCGCCTCGGCGTCGACCCGGCCGGGGGCCGCCCCGACCGCCTCCAGCAGGGGCCGGGCGATGCCCTCGGGCTGCTCCAGCAGGGCGATCAGGATGTGCACCGGCCTGACGTCCGGATTGCCTGCGCCGCCCGCCTGCCGGATCGCGGCGGACAGGGCGTCCTGGGTCTTGGTGGTGAACTTGCTGGCGTCCACTGCTGGGGGATCCTCCCTCGTCGTCCTTCACTGCTGCTGGGTACAGCATGCACTAAGTTGAGTGTACTCCGCTCAACTTTCGAGCGAAGGCTTCTCGCGGAGCCGGAGCCGGAGCCGGTGTGCCGGGGTTCGGGCCTGGGCCGAGGCCCGGGGGCCCTGCGGGGCTCAGCCCTTCCGCCGCAGGTGCTGGCGGACGCTGCGCCGGGTCAGGCCCAGCAGCTCCCGGGCCGGCCCGCCCGGCCGCTGCCCGGCCGGCCACACCGCGCGCAGCGGCCGCCGCAGGTCCAGCTCCTCCGCCAGCGGCACCTCGACCAGCCGCCGGGTGGCCAGCTCCTCCACCACCGCCAGCTCGCTCAGGCAGACCGGCCCCGCCCCGGTCATCGCCGCCCCCTTCAACGCCGTGGACGAGGCCAGCTCCATCCGGGGCTGCACGGCGCCCCCGTACGGTGCCAGCGCCGCCTCCAGCACCTCCCGGGTGCCCGAGCCGGGCTCGCGCAGCACCAGCGGGGTGGCCGCCAGCTCCGCCCCGGTCAGCGGCGTGCGGCGACGCGCCCAGCGGTGGCCGGGCGCCACCACGACCACCAGCCGGTCCGCCGCCACCACCGCGCCGGCCAGTCCGGGCGGGGTGGTCGGACCCTCGACGAAGCCGAGGTCGGCGTCCCCGGCCAGCACGTGCCCGGCGACCTCCGCCGAGTTCGCCGTCCGCAGCGTCACCGCCGTCCCCGGACTGGCCTCGGACAGTGCCAGCAGCCAGCCCGGCATCAGGTACTCGGCGACGGTCAGACTGGCCACCACCCGCAGCTTGGCGTCCCGCCGTTCGCGCAGCGCGTCGATCCCGGCGTCCAGTGCCTGCGCCGCCTCCACCACCTGGCGGGCCCACTCGACCACCAGCCGCCCCGCCTGGGTCGGCCGGCTGCCCCGGGGCGAGCGCTCCAGCAGCGGGACGCCGATCTGCCGCTCCATGCCCTTGATCCGGGCGCTCGCGGTCGGCTGGCTCACGCCCAGCTCGGCCGCGGCCCGGCCGACGCTGCCCAGCCGGGCCACCGCGAGCAGCAGTTCCAGGGCGCCCAGTTCGGGGACGTGCGGAGAGAGGGGCATAGGTTCAGGCTATGCCCTCATAGAACCCGCGGCGCTACCGGCGGCCGGGCCGCTCGGCGACGGTGGAACCATGTCCACCTCGGCCGATGTCCGCCCGCTCACCAGCCCCGCCGCTCCTGCCCGCTCCTCCGAGCAGCCCCGGCCGTCCCGTCCCCTCCGCCCTTCCGGGCCCTCCCGCGACTCCCACGGCTCCCACGGCTCCCGGTTCTCCCCGCTCTCCCGGCTCTCCCGCCTCGACCTGGCCCAGCTCGGCCCCAACTGGTACGCCGCCGTGATGGGCACCGCGATCGTGGCCAACGGCGCCGCCGCCCTGCCGGTCCAGCTGCCCGGGCTGATCGGCTTCGGCGAGGTGATGTGGGCGCTCGGCGTGACGGCCCTGGTGCTGCTGGCCGGCGCCCGCCTGGTGCACCTCACCCGGCACCGCGAAGCGGCCCGCGCCCAGCTGCTGGACAACCCGGCCACCGCCGTCTTCTACGGCTGCCCGCCGATGGCCCTGCTGGCGGTCGGCCTCGGCACCCTGCTGCTCGGCTCCCGGGTGATCGGCACCGGGCCCGCCGTCGCCCTGGACGCCGTGCTGTGGGGTGTCGGCACGCTCTACGCGCTGACCGTCGCGGCCGGCATCCCGTACCTGATGATCACCCGGCACCGGGTGTCCGCCCTGGAGGCCAACCCGACCTGGCTGCTGCCCGTGGTCGCCCCGCTGGTCGCCTCCGCCTGCGGCCCGGCCCTCGTCCCCCACCTGCCCGCCGGAACGCCGCAGGAGGCCATGCTGTACGGCTGCTGGGCGCTGTTCGGGATCGGCCTGCTGGCCACCCTGGTGCTGCTGCCCGTGGTCTTCACCGGCCTGTTCCACAGCAAGCTGCCCACCCTGGTGCTCACCCCCGCGCTGTTCCTGGTGCTCGGCCCGCTCGGCCAGTCCGTCACCGCGATCCACCAGCTCGCCGACGCGGCCCGCCCGGTGCTGCCCGCGCTGGCGCCCGTCCTGCTGCCGCTGGCCGAGCTGTACGGGGTCGCCGTGATCGGCGTCGCGATGCTCTGGCTGGCCGTCGCGCTGACCGCCAACCTGCGCGCCCGGCGGGCCGGGATGCCGTTCGCGATGACCTGGTGGGCGTTCACCTTCCCGGTCGGCACCTGCGTCACCGGCGCCGCCGCGCTCGCCCGGCACACCGGCTTCGGCGGCTTCACCGGGCTCTCCGTCGGGCTCTACCTGCTGCTCGGCACCGCCTGGGCGCTCGCCGCGACCGGCACGGCCACCGGGCTGCTGCGCGGACGGCTGCTGGCGCGCTGAGCCGGGGCGGCGGGGCGGGGTGCTGTCTGCCGGTCTGCCGGTGGGTCGGTCTGCCGGTCTGCCGCTAGCCCGGTCGGCCGCAGTGCGGGCTGAGCTGCGACGACCCGCACGGCGGCCGCCGCACTCAGGAGCACGCCGCCGTTGCAGGAACGCGCAGCTGCACGATGGCGGTGCCCGGCCGACCGCCGCGCGCCGCCCGTACCCCCCGCTGGCCTCGGCCTTTACCGGAATCCCCGCCCCCGCCCGCGGCCCCGCGCCCGCTGCGGGATGCAGATAGCTGCAATTGCGTGAACCTGCACTCGGGCGGCACTTGTTCACCGGCCGTCACACTGTGAAGGTGGAGGTACGCCAGGTCGTCCGGGCACCGCAGTCCGATGGTGGCGACCAGCTCTTCAGAACTGACCACGCGGGCAACGTCCCGCACGCGTGGAACGGGGGGGAAGAGCCCCGGCCGGGATCCATGTGTGGTGATGGAGCCCGAACCGGTACCGGCGAGGCGTTGCTGCTCCGCCTCGACGGAATCGCCCTGACCTGGCGTACCGATGGCGGCCCCCGGGACCCCGTGTGCGACGGCACCCGGACCCGGGGGCCCGCCGTCCGACCGGTAGCGTGAGACGCCCGGCCACCGGTGCCCGCGGACCGCGCAACCCGCGGCCCCGCGCGTACGGACCGGGACAGCAAGGGGAGAGGCGTCCGGCAGGGAGAGTACGACGTGACGGCGGAACCGGCGGTCGCGCCGCACCAGGCGGTACCCGAGGGCGAGGAGCCCGACGAGGCCGCCCGACAGCTCTACCTCGCGGTCATCGCCGAAGGCGGCCGCATCCCGTTCGCCGACGTCACCGACGCCGACCGGGCCGCGCTGCGGCAGCTCCTCGACATCGGCCTGGTCATGGTCAACCGGATGGACCGCTGCTACACCGCCGTCAGCCCGCGCTCCGTCAGCGACCGGGTCGGCGCCGAACTCCGCAGCGAGGCAACCCGGTTGCTGGTCCGCGCCGAGAACCTCCCCGGCGCCCTCGACGGCCTCACCCGCGCCTACGACGCGATGCCCCGCCCGTCCGGCACCTCCGGCGGCGCGGTCTACGTCGAGGGCCACGTCCACATCCGCCAGCGGATCTCCCAACTGGTCTCCGACTGCCGCTCCGAGGTCCTCACCGCCCAACCCGGCCACCGCCCCGCCGACACCCTCCAGGTCGCCCTTGCCCAGGACGTCCAACTCCTCCAGCGCGGCTGCTCCCTGCGCACCGTCTACCAGCCCGTCGCCCTCGTCGAACCGGCCGCCCTCGCCTACGCCGAGAAGGTCACCCGGCACGGCTCGCAGATCCGCGTCCTCGACGAACCCTTCCAGCGCCTGATCGTCTTCGACCGCAGCGTCGCCGTCATCTCCGCCAACGACGACAACAGCACCGCCGCGTTCATCAGCGACCCGGCCACCCTCGCCTTCCTGATCGGCGGCTTCGAACGCGACTGGGCCCGCGCCGACACCGCCGAGGCCGCCGCCGCCCTCGGCCAGGGCCCCGCCCGCACCATCCCCGACCGGGTCGGCCGCCTGCTCGCCCGCGGCCTCACCCAGCGCGCCGTCGCCACCCGCCTCGGCCTCAGCGAACGCACCGTCGCCGGCCACATCTCCCGCCTGCGCGACCGGTACGGCGCCCAGACCCTCTTCCAGCTCGGCTGGCTGATGAGAGGCGCCCGCGATGACCGATGAGCCCGGCCCGGCCGAGCGCGCCCTCTACCTCGACGTCGTCCGCGCCGGCGGCCGGCTGCGCCCCGAGGACCTCGCCCCCGCCGACCGCGCCACCGTCGCGGCCCTCGTCGCCCGCGGACTCCTCACCCCGACCGCCACCGGCTACACCGCCGCCAACCCGCGCGCCCTCGGCGACCGGCTCGGCACCGAACTCCGCCTCCGGGCCACCCGCCTGCTGGTGCACGCCGAGCGGCTGCCGGGGACCCTCCAGCCGCTCTCCCAGGCCTACGAGGCGCTCCACCGGCCGTCCGGGTCCGGGGAGGAGGGGGCTGGCGACGCTGCCCGGCTCGACGGCGGTGGGGGCGGGGCCGGTGCCGGTGCGGGCGGGGCCGGCGTTGGTGCCGCCGCCGTCCGCCAGTGCATCTCCGAACTCATCGCCGAGTGCCAGGAGGAGTTCCTCGCCGCCCGACCCGGCCACCACTCCGCCGAGGCCCTCCAGACCAGCCTCGCCCAGGACCTCGCCCTGCTCCGGCGCGGCTGCTCGATGCGCACCCTCCACCAGCCCGGCGCCCTCGACGACCCCGCCACCCTGCGCCAGGTCGCCCTCCGCAGCGGCGAGGGCGCCGAGGCCCGGGTGCTCGCCGAACCGTACGAACGGGTGCTGGTCTTCGACCGCTCGGTGGCCGTCATCCCCGCCGTCGAGGACCGCAACCGCGCCACCGTCGTCACCGACCGCACCACCGTCGCCTACCTGGTCGCCCAGTTCGAACGCGACTGGACCCGCGCCACCCCCGCCGACCGCAACCTCGGCGCCCCCCACCCCACCACCGTGCGCATCGGCCGGCTGCTCGCCCGCGGCCTCACCCAGCGCGCCGTCGCCACCCGCCTCGGCCTCAGCGAACGCACCGTCGCCGGCCACATCGCCCGCCTCCGCGAGCGCTACGGCGCCCAGACCCTCTTCCACCTCGGCTGGTACCTCCGCGGGGAACGCCATGGCTGACCCCACCACCCTCCTCGCCGCCACCCTCCCGGACGCCGCCGCCCGCGCCCTCTACCTCGCCGTCCTGCGCGAGGGCGGCCGCATCCGCGCCGAGGAGGTCGGCGCGGGTGACCGGGAGGCACTCGGACGGCTGGTGGAACTCGGTCTGTTGGTACCGCAGTTGCAGGACGCTTCGTACAGCGCGGTGGACCCTCGGGTCGCCACCGAGCGGATCGGCACCGAGATCCGGCTGCAGAGCGCCCGGCTGCTCGCGAAGGCCGAACAACTCCCGGAACTCATGGGCGAACTCACCCGTGCGTACGACACCAGCCCGAAGCGGCGGAGCGAAACGACCGGGGTGCGCTACGTGACCGGGAGGGAGGAGATCCGGCACGAGGTCGAGCAGCTCAGCCAGGCGTTCACCGGTGAAAGCATGGCCGCCCAGCCGGGCGGCCCCCGCCCCGTAGCCGAACTGCCCGACTCGCTGCAGCGCGCCCGCCGCTTCCACGAACGCGGCGGCACCGTGCGCTCCCTCTACGAGGTCTCGGCCAAGTACGACCCGCCGACCGTCCGCTTCGCTGCCCAGGTGTCCCAGCTGGGCGCCACCACCCGAGTCCTCGCCGTACCGTTCAGGCGCTTCCTGGTCTTCGCCCGCACCGTCGCCATCATTCCCGCCGCCGCCGACTACAGCACCGCCGCCGTGGTCGACGACCCCGCGACGGTCGCCTTCGTGGTCGACACCTTCGAGACGCTCTGGCAGCAGGCCGAAGGCGTCAACTGGGCTGCACTGGACGACGGGTCCCTCGACTCCGCCGTCCACGAGCAGGTGGGCCGCCTGCTGGCCCGAGGGCTCACCCAGCGCGCCATCGCCACCCGCATGGGCCTGAGCGAGCGCACCGTCGCCGGTCACATCGCCCGCCTGCGCGAGCTGCACGACGCCGAGACGCTGTTCCAGCTCGGCTGGCAGATGCGGGGTGAACGGCCATGACCGACCTGGGCATCGCCCTCCCGGACGCCGCCGCCCGCGCCCTCTACCTCGCCGTCCTGCGCGAGGGCGGCCGCATCCGCGCCGAGGAGGTCGGCGCGGGTGACCGGGAAGCACTCGGACGGCTGGTGGAACTGGGGCTGCTGGTACCGCAGTTGGTCGACAACTCGTACAGCGCCGTCGACCCCCGGGCGGTCGTCGAACGCATTGGCGCCGACATCCGCAGGGCCGGTGCCCGGCTCCTTGCCGAGGCCGACCAGGTCCCCGAGCAGCTGCGCGACCTCACCCGTGCCTACGACACCGCACCGCGCCGGGAGCCGGGCCTGGGCCGGGCCCGGGTCATCACCGGAAAGGCCGAGATCCGGCACGAAGTCGAGCAACTGACCCAGGAGTTCGCCAGCGAAGCCCTGAGCGCCCAGCCCGGCGCCGCACGAGACGCCGGCCAGCTCGCCGAATCCCTCGCCCGCACCCGCCGCTACCTCGAACGCGGCGGTGCCATCCACTGTCTGTTCGAGCTCGGTGCCCGCACCGACCCCGGGGCCGTGACGTACGCAGCGGCAGCCACCGCACAGGGCTGCGCGATCCGGGTGCTCGACCGCCCGTTCAAGCGCTTCCTGGTCTTCGACCGGACCGTTGCCGTCATCCCCGCAGAGCCTGACCTCAGCAGCGCCGCCGTGGTCGACGACCCGGCGACGGTGGCCTTCATCGTCGAGGCCTTCGAACAGCTGTGGCAGCGGTCCGACAGTGTCGACTGGGCGTCCCTGGACGGCGGCGCACCGGAATCGGACCTCCGTGACCAGATCGCCCGCCTGCTCGCCCAGGGCCTCACCCAGCGCTCGATCGCCACCCGCCTGGGCCTCGGCGAGCGCACCGTCGCCGGCCACATCGCCCGCCTCCGCGAGCTGTACGACGCCGAGACGCTGTTCCAGCTCGGCTGGCAGATGAGGGGAGCCCGCGATGCCTGAGCCTGTACTCGACCTGCCCGATGCCGCCCGCGAGCTCTACCGCGCGATCCTGGAGGACGGCGGGCGGCTCCGGATCGCCGACATCCCCGGGCAGGCCGCCGACACCGTTCAGACCCTGTTGGAAACCGGCCTGTTGAAGCTGTACGCCTCGGACGGCGTGCTCAGCGCGGTCAATCCGCGCACGGTCACCACGCGGATCGCGGCCGAGTTGCGGGCGGCCGGTACCCGCATGCTGGTCCAGGCGGAGGAAGTGCCCGACCTCCTCGACGACCTGGCCGCCGCCTACGACAGCGCTCCGCGACGCCACGACGGTGCCGGGGCCACCCAGATCGTCCACGGACACGCGAACATCCGGCACCGGGTCTCCCAACTCGTCGAAGAGCTGGGCAACGAGGCCCTGTCCCTGCGCCCGGGCGGTGCCAGGCCGGCCGAGGCCGCGGACGACATCGTGGCGCACGCCCGCCGCTACGCCGAGGCGGGCGGCACACTGCGCACGATCTACGAGGTCGCGGCCCGGCTCGACGGTCCGACGGTTCGGATCGCCGCGCGACTGACGGAGGCCGGCTGCCACATCCGGGTCCTGCCCGTCCCGTTCCGACAGCTGATGATCCTCGACCGGACCGTCGCCGTGATCCCCGCCGCCCCGGACGACAGCAGCGCGGCCTTCATCGAGGACCCGGCCGTGGTCGACTTCCTGGTGCAGGACTTCGAGACGCACTGGCAACAGGCCGAAGGCGTCAACTGGGCCGCCCTCGCAGACGGTTCCACCGAAGCCGCCGCCCACGAGCAGGTCGGCCGTCTGCTCGCCCGAGGCCTGACCCAGCGCGCCATCGCCACCCGCATGGGCCTGAGCGAGCGCACCGTCGCCGGTCACATCGCGCGCCTCCGGGAGCTGTACGACGCCGAGACGCTGTTCCAGCTCGGCTGGCAGATGAGGGGAGCCCGCAGTGCCTGACCCCGACCTGCCCGACGCCGCCGCCCGTGAGCTCTACCGGGCGATCCTGGCCGAGGGCGGCCGGATCCGCGTCGGCGAGGTCCGCCCCGAGGACGAGGCCGCCGTCCAACAGCTCGCGGACCTCGGCCTGCTCGTCCTCCGCACCGCCGACGGCACCTACAGCGCGGTGAACCCGCGGGCCGTCGGCGAGCGCATCGGTGCGGACCTGCGGGAGGAGAGCGCCCGCCTCCTCGCCCGGGCCGCCGCCGTCCCGGACCTGTTGGACGACCTGACCCAGGCCTACGACACCGCGCCCCGTCGCGCCGCGTCGGGCGGAGGCGTACGGCGGGTGGCGGGACTGGAGCAGATCCGGCACCTGATCGGCCAGTTCGTCAGGGACCACCCGCACGGGTTGCTGGCCGCTCAACCGGGCCCGGTGCATCCCCGGGCCCACCGGGATGACTCGCTGGCCCACACACGGCGCTACATCGAGCGCGGCGGCACGGTCCGTACGCTCTACGGCCCGCAGGCCCGGTCGGACCGGGAGCACTTCGAGTTCGCTGCGGAAGCCACGAAGGCGGGCTCGCAGGTCCGTGTCCTGGACGCGCCGTTCAACCGGATCATCATCTTCGACCGCACCGTCGCCCTGCTGCCCGCAGCCCCGGAGAACAAGGTGGCCGCCGTCGTGGAGGACCCGGCGGTGGTGGCACACCTCGCGGACGTCTTCGACCAGCAGTGGCAGCAGGCCGAGGTGGTGGACTGGGCGTCACTGGCGGCGGGCAGTTCGCCTTCCGCCCAAGAGCAGGTGGGCCGCCTGCTGGCGCGAGGGCTGACCCAGCGCGCGATCGCCACCCGCCTCGGCTTGAGCGAGCGCACGGTGGCCGGTCACATCGCGCGCCTCCGGGAGCTGTACGACGCCGAGACCTTGTTCCAGCTCGGCTGGCAGATGCGCGGATCCCGTGATGCCTGAATCCGACCTGCTCGATGAGGGCGCCCGCGAGCTCTACCGCGCGATCCTCGGGGAGGGCGGCCGGATCCGCATCGATGAGATCCGCCCCGAGGACGAGGCTGCCGTGAAGCAGCTCGCCGACCTCGGCCTGCTCGTCCTCCGCGCAGCGGACGGGTCCTACAGCACGGTGAACCCCCGCGCTGTAGGCGAGCGCATCGGTGCGGACCTGCGGGAGGAGAGCGCCCGTCTCCTCGCCCGGGCCGCCGCCGTTCCGGACCTGCTGGACGATCTGACCCAGGCTTACGACACCGCGCCCCGTCGCGCCAACCCCATTGGTGGGACTCGTCGGGCGGTGGGGTTCGACCAGATTCGGCACGTGATCGCCCAGTGCATCCGGGACTACCCGCACGAGGCGCTGGCAGCCCAGCCGGACAGGATCCACCCGCCGGCGCACCGAGTGGACTCGCTGGTGCAGACACGCCGTTACGTCGACTTCGGCGGGTCGATCCGGACGCTCTACGGTCCGCAGGCCCGGATGGATCCGGACCATGTCGAGTTCGCAGCGCAGACTACGAACGCGGGCTCCCGGATCAGGGTCCTGAACACGCCGTTCAACCGGATCATGATCTTCGACCGCACCGTCGCCCTGCTGCCCGCATCCCTCGACAACAAGGTGGCCGCCGTCGTGGAGGACCCGGCGGTGGTGGCACACCTCGCGGACGTCTTCGACCAGCAGTGGCAGCAGGCCGAGGTGGTGGACTGGGTGGCGCTCGCGGGCGGTTCCCTCGCCCCGGCCGCCCACGAGCAGGTGGGGCGTCTGCTCGCCGGGGGTCTCACACAGCGGGCGATCGCCAGTCGCATGGGGCTGAGCGAACGGACCGTGGCCGGTCACATCGCCCGGCTGCGTGAGGTGTACGACGCCGAGACGCTGTTCCAGCTCGGCTGGCAGATGCGGGGAGCCCGGACGGGGGAGTCCGGTGGGTGAGCCCTGCTCAGCCGGTGGCGGCGCCGGTCGGCCAGTAGCCGGGAACGGAGGTCTGCTGCTGCCGGGGGACGTTGAAGCGGTCGCCGGGGGCGGTCCAGAAACCCTCGCGGAGGGAGAGCGCCATGCCGGCCCAGTCGAGGGCGGTCTCCACGGTGTGGTGGAGGGCCTCCTGGGACCAGGTGTCGTCGAAGACCAGCGGCAGGACGGGGGCGACCTGCTCGATGGTGGCGATCAGCGGGTTGTGGGTGATGGCCTCGTCGACGAGCAGGACGATCGGCTTCCGCAGCGCCGACGCCCAACCGAGTTCGAGGCTGACGCCGGCCGAGAGCGGGGCGCCGACGTAGGCGAACACCAGGTCCGCGGACTGGAGCGCCCGGAAGTCGGAGGGGACCCGGGGCTCGGGCGCCCGGCCGGCGACGGTCCAGGCGTCGCTGTGGTGCGCGCTGTACACGGCGGCACCGCTGCGCAGGAGGGTGGTGCGGAGCGTCGTCAGCCGCGTCCGGCTGGCGAGCGTCACCACGCTGTCCGCGGGGCCGGTCAGCCGCATCAGCGGCGCGGCCAGGAACACACGTGCACGCCGACCCTCAGGGGCCTGGCTGTCGTTGTGACGCAGGTAGGGCTCGGTCATGTCGACTCCGGGGGAAGGCCGACCGGGGGAGAGAATGTCGGCTATGCGTTGAATGTGGGCTGCTCTATGGAGTGGTGCTGCTGGTGAACGGCTTCGCATTTGACGGTACATTGGCAAGATGTGGCGTCCTGCCGGACCATCGGGAGCGAACTGATCGTCCATCGCATGACGCCTTCACGTCCAGGTTCACGAGGTGGCATCTGGATGCCTGGCAGGGAGATGACGCACGCATGAGGCATGGGGATGGCGTTGTTCCATGGCTATACGGCACTATGGGGTCGCGCGTTCCATAGCTGGTGATTAGTTCGATACGGTGGTTTGAGGGAAGTGGTTGGCTGATGTCTCGCATCCAGCGGCACGTCCGAAGGGTCGTGCTTGCGGTTGTCGTTGGTGTGGCGATGCTGGCAGCCGTGTGCTCCTCGCTCTCTCAGGATCGACACGTGACTCCTGGGCGCATTGCTGCCGTTGCGCTCATCCAGAACGACATCAACTGGACATAAGGGATTCGACAGTCATCGGCGATTCGCGGGTGATGCCAAGTCCCGCCAGTGCGGCCGGATGCCGTCACGGTTGAGTCGTGGATCCCTGTGCCGACCGTCCGAGAACGTAGCCCAACTGGAAGAGCGAATCTACGTTGTAGTCGTCCCGCATCTCCGCTATGTGGCGTGCCAAGGTTCTTTCGCTAATTCCTAGGCGACGCGCGATCACGCGATGGTTTGTTCCTGCGAGAAGAAGCTCGATGATCGTTTGCCGGAGCCTGGAGATGACTTCCTGTGGCACCGTTCGATTTCCGCTGAATTCAAGCGCCCGGGCCCAGTTGCGCTCGAACACCTCGTCGGCGAGGTATTTGATGACGGATTGATCGTATATGAAAGCCGCAAGGCTCATGTCATCGGCGACGGGAATGACGGCTATTCGACGGTCAATGATAATGAGTCTGGTATAGGGTTCATCCAGGGTGCGGAACTGTGACCCCGCTGCGGTCAAAGTGGTCACATAGTCCCTGGTCGGCTGGTGGTATCGCGTGCTCGCGTGATAGATGGTTCGCATGCTGGCGCCAAGGCGGAGGACCTCAAGGTCGGGCTCGACGCTTGCGGCGAGTACGTCGGGCGGGCGCGGGCCACCGGGCTGCATTGCGAGTGCCTCCGATAGTCCCTTCTCGGTGGACTGTCGGAGTCTCTGATTGATGAGCGCTTTTCCTCGGACGTATTCGATTGGGCCACCGATTTGGCTCGGCGAGTGAAATCCTTCGGAAAGCTCGTTCAGTTCCGTGGGTATTGAAATTGCGCGGGACAGCAGATCAAGCGCCTGTCGCTGCCAGCTGAGGCTGAGGCTTATGGAAAGTTGAGCCGGGTCGACTGCGACGAACATTCCGGGCTCGTCGATATCGGGAACCAGGAGTCCGATTTTCACCAGCTCGTCGAGCGCGTCCCGAGTGGCTGATTCTTCATCCTTCCGAATTGTCTTGCCGCGCTTCTGGATGGTTGCCAGGAATAGCTCTCGAGCTGCGGGTGACAGGATGCGAGATCCACTCGCTGGAAGGCCCGCCTGTTCCCGGCCGCTCATGTTCTCTCCCTGCCATTTGCTGGACAAGACGGTTGGTGAAGCTTGTAGGGGTTATTGAGTGTGATGTTTTGAGTCGTTCGGCTCGCGCGGTTTGAGCCTGCTGATGGACCCGGACCACCCAGCGGACAGCCACTCTCTCACCACACGCCAGCCGCCGGCACCCCCCGAACAGGAGGGAGCCGGCGGCTGGTGGTGCGGTGCGGGCCCCGGGTCAGCGCTTGGGGCGCCAGACGACGAGGGCGCTGGATTGGGGGGTGGGGGGCTGGTAGGGGACGAGGTCGCGGCGGTAGGAGGCGTGGACGGCGGCCTCGCGCTGCTGGAGGGCGGTGGCGGCGCCTTCGAGGGAGTCGGCCAGTTCGGTGATGCGCGACTGGAGGGCGCTGACCTGGTTCTCCAGCTCGATGATCCGCTTGATGCCGGCCAGGTTGATGCCCTCGTCCTGGGAGAGCCGCTGGACCTCGCGCAGCTGCTGGATGTCCCGGGCGGAGTAGCGGCGGCCGCGGCCGGCGGTGCGGTCGGGGCAGACCAGGCCGAGGCGGTCGTACTGGCGCAGGGTCTGCGGGTGGAGGCCGGAGAGTTCGGCGGCGACCGAGATGACGTACACCGGGGTGTCCTCGGTGAGGACGTACTGCGGCGCGGACGCGGCGCGGCGGGGGCGGCCGCCGGCGGGGTTGCCGGGGAGGCCTTCGCCGAGGCCCGGGCCGATCGGGCCGTTGGAGGCCATCGGGTCCATCGGGTTCGTCGGGTTCAGCGGGTTCGGGGACATCTGGTCGTCACGCTCCCTTCGCCGCCCGGAAGAGAGCGGCTCGTGGGTCGTCGGAGGCGGTGGCCTCGCGGTACTGCTCCAGGGCGTCCAGCGCGTCACCGGCGACGTGCTGGGGGACGACGACCTCGACGGTGACGAGGAGGTCGCCGCGGGTGCCGTCCTTGCGGGTGGCGCCCTTGCCGCGGGCGCGCATGGTGAGGCCGTTGGCGCTGCCCGGGGGGAGCTTGAGCTTCACGGCGGGGCCGTTCAGCGTGGGCACCTCGATGGTGGCGCCGAGGGCGGCCTCGGGGAAGGTGACCGGGACGGTGACGGTGAGGTTGTCGCCCTTGCGCCCGAACACCGGGTGGGGGTCGACGTGCACGGTGACGTAGAGGTCACCGGGCTGGCCGCCGCGTTCGCCCTGGGCGCCCTTGCCCTTGAGCCGGATCCGCTGGTCGGCCTGGACGCCGGCCGGGATGCGGACCTGCATGGTGCGGGCGGAGCTGGCCCGGCCGCTGCCGTGGCAGTCGGGGCACGGGTCGTCGACGATCATGCCCCGGCCGCGGCAGTCCTTGCAGGGCTCGGAGAGCGCGAAGGCGCCCTGGCCGCGGCTGACGGTGCCGGCGCCGACGCAGGTCGGGCAGACCCGGGGGGTGGTGCCGGTCTTGGCGCCGGTGCCGTTGCAGAGCCGGCAGGGGGCCTGGCTGGTCATCCGCAGCGGGACGGTCGCGCCGTCGACGGCCTCCTCGAAGGAGAGCGTCACCTCGGTCTCGACGTCGGCTCCGCGCCGGGGCTGGGCCTGCCGGGCGCCGCCGCGGTTGAAGAGGCCGCCGAAGACGTCGCCGAGTCCGCCGCCGCCACCGCTGCCCTGGTTGCCGTTGAAGAGGTCGCCGAAGTCGAAGCCGTAGCCACCGGCGCCGCCGGGGCCGCCGGTGCGGAAGCCGCCGTTGGCGAAGAGGCTGCGGGCCTCGTCGTACTCCTTGCGGCGCTTCTCGTCGGAGAGGACGTCGTACGCCTCGGAGATGTCCTTGAAGCGCTCCTCGGCCTTGGCGTCGCCCTTGTTCGCGTCCGGGTGGAACTCGCGCGCCAGCTTGCGGTAGGTCTTCTTGATCTCGGTGGCGGTGGCGTCCTTGGGCACGCCGAGGACCTTGTAGTAGTCCTTCTCGACAAAGTCCTTGCCGCTCATGCGCCCACCTCGCTCCGCCCGGAAGCCGCTGAGCGGTTCACGCACCCCTCGATGGTTCGCTCGCTGTGCTCGCTCACCGCTCCCGACACCTCCCGATGTCCATCGTCACTGCGCTGTCAACAGCCGCCGGAAGAAGCGCTGCTGACAGCGCGCTGCGGAGCCGGCCGCCGTACTGGCCGGCGTACGACTCCGCAGCGCACTGGTTGTCAGCTGTCACAGGTTGTCAGCTGTCCGAGCCACCGTCGGACTTGTCCTTCTCGGCGGACTTCGCGTCGGCGTCCGGGCCGGGCGTCGTCTGGGTGCCGGGCTGGGGCTCGGCCACGGCGACCATCGCCGGGCGGATGATCCGCTCGCCGATGCGGTAGCCGGGCTGGAGGATCTGGACGCAGGTGTCCTCGGTGACGTCCGAGGAGTAGCTGTGCATCAGCGCCTCGTGCTGCGTCGGGTCGAAGGGCTCGCCCTCCTTGCCGAACTGCTGCAGGCCCAGCTTGGCGACGACCATCTCCAGGGAGTCGGAGACGGACTTGAAGCCGCCCGTCACCTCGCCGTGCTCGCGGGCGCGGCCGATGTCGTCCAGGACGGGGATCAGGGACTCCAGGATGTTGGAGACCGCGATCTCGCGGACGGTCAGCCGGTCGCGCTCGACCCGCTTGCGGTAGTTCTGGTACTCGGCCTGCAGTCGCTGCAGGTCCGCGGTGCGCTCGGCCAGCTCGCGCTTGGCCGTGGAGAGCTCCTCGGGGGTCTCGCCGGCACCGGCCGAGGCGGCTTCCTCGGCGGCCTTGATCACGGCCTCCTCGGCGGCGGAGTCGTCGCCGGGCTTGCCGCCCTGCGGCTTGTCCGTCATGCCGACGCACCGCCCTTGGGCTTCTCGTCGTCGACGATCTCGGCGTCGACGACGTCGTCCTCCTTGGCGTGGGCGGAGTCGCCGGCCGCGGCGGCACCGGCACCGGCGGCGTCGGCGTTGGCGTAGAGCGCCTGGCCGAGCTTCTGGGCGGTGGTGGAGACCTTCTCGGAGGCCTCGCGGATCTTCGCGATGTCCTCGCCCTTGAGGGCTTCCTTGAGCTCGCCGATGGCGGTCTCGACCTCGGTCTTGACGTCGGCCGGCAGCTTGTCGGAGTTGTCGGCGATGAACTTCTCGGTCGAGTAGACGAGCTGCTCGGCGGAGTTGCGGGTCTCGACGGCCTCGCGGCGCTTGTGGTCGTCCTCGGCGTACTGCTCGGCCTCGCGGCGCATGCGGTCGACCTCGTCCTTCGGCAGCGAGGAGCCGCCGGTGACGGTCATCTTCTGCTCCTTGCCGGTGCCGAGGTCCTTCGCGCCGACGTGCATGATGCCGTTGGCGTCGATGTCGAAGGTGACCTCGATCTGCGGCAGGCCGCGCGGCGCCGGCGGGAGGCCGGTCAGCTCGAACATCCCGAGCTTCTTGTTGTACGCGGCGATCTCGCGCTCGCCCTGGTAGACCTGGATCTGCACGGACGGCTGGTTGTCCTCGGCCGTGGTGAAGATCTCGGAGCGCTTGGTCGGGATCGTGGTGTTGCGCTCGATCAGCTTGGTCATGATGCCGCCCTTGGTCTCGATGCCGAGGGACAGCGGGGTGACGTCGAGCAGCAGGACGTCCTTGACCTCGCCCTTGAGGACACCGGCCTGGAGCGCGGCGCCGATGGCGACGACCTCGTCCGGGTTGACGCCCTTGTTGGCGTCCTGGCCGCCGGTCAGCTCCTTGACGAGCTCGGCGACGGCGGGCATGCGGGTCGAGCCACCGACCAGGACGACGTGGTCGATCTCGGAGAGCGAGATGCCGGCGTCCTTGATCACGTTGTGGAACGGGACCTTGCAGCGGTCCAGCAGGTCCGCGGTCAGCTGCTGGAACTGGGAGCGGGTGAGCTTCTCGTCCAGGTGCAGCGGGCCCTCGGCGGAGGCCGTGATGTAGGGCAGGTTGATCGAGGTCTCGGAGGACGAGGACAGCTCGATCTTGGCCTTCTCGGCAGCCTCGCGCAGACGCTGCAGGGCCATCTTGTCCTTGGACAGGTCGACGCCGTGGCCGGACTGGAAGACCTTGACCAGGTGGTCGACGACGCGCTGGTCCCAGTCGTCGCCGCCGAGGTGGTTGTCACCGTTGGTGGCCTTCACCTCGACGACCCCGTCGCCGATCTCCAGCAGGGAGACGTCGAAGGTGCCGCCGCCGAGGTCGAAGACCAGGATGGTCTGGTCGTCCTTGTCCAGGCCGTAGGCCAGGGCGGCCGCGGTGGGCTCGTTGACGATGCGCAGGACGTTGAGGCCCGCGATCTCACCGGCCTCCTTGGTGGCCTGGCGCTCCGAGTCGTTGAAGTACGCCGGGACGGTGATGACGGCGTCGGTGACGGTCTCGCCCAGGTAGGCCTCGGCGTCGCGCTTCAGCTTCTGCAGCACGAAGGCCGAGATCTGCTGCGGGTTGAAGTCCTTGCCGTCGATGTTGATCTTCCACCCGGTGCCCATGTGGCGCTTCACCGAGCGGATGGTGCGGTCGACGTTGGTGACCGCCTGGCGCTTCGCCACCTCGCCGACCAGGACCTCGCCGTTCTTGGCGAAGGCGACGACGGACGGCGTGGTCCGCGCGCCCTCGGCGTTCGTGATGACGGTGGGCTCGCCACCCTCCAGAACGCTGACGACCGAGTTCGTCGTACCGAGGTCGATGCCGACCGCGCGTGCCATCGTAGATACCTCCACGGAAGAGTTGAGCTTTACAGGCTCAAGGATGCACGACCCGGCGGGCATCGTCAACAGCTATGAGTGTTCGGCGCTCAACTTTGCTGATGCCGGTCCGGAGGGGGCGGGGGTTCCCGGCGCGCGTGGCCCGGGGAGGCGCGCGTGCGGTCACGTGACTGCCGCCATAGCTTGGGAACCTTCTGGAGGACTGTTGGCGACCTGTAATGTCCGGGCCGTCGGCCCGGCAAGTTACCGACCAGTACAATCACTCGGACAACCGCGGTCCCGCAGAACGCAGAACGCAAACCGCAGAACCGCAGACACTGCTCAACCGCAAGCCGCAGGAGACGGAGAGCGATGCAACTAGCAGCGATCGTCATCTCGCTGGTCACGTTCGTGATCGGCACCGCGCTCGCCCTCCGTGCGGCGTGGCACATTTTCAGGGTCGTGCTGACCGGCGCGCCGGACACCACCCGCTTCGGCAAGCCCGCCCAGCGGGTGAAGACCCTCGCGACCGAGTTCTTCGGCCACACCCGGATGAACCGCTGGGGGATCGTCGGCATCGCCCACTGGTTCGTCGCGGTCGGCTTCTTCAGCCTGGTGCTCACCATCGTCAACGCGATGGGCCAGCTGTTCGACGCTGAGTGGGAACTGCCGATCATCGGCAACTGGATGATCTGGCAGCTCTTCGTCGAGCTGGTCGGCACCCTGACCACCCTGGGCATCGCCACCCTGATCGTGATCCGGTTGATGAGCCTGCCGTCCCGGTCGGGCCGCAAGTCCCGGTTCGCCGGCTCGATCGCCTGGCAGGCCTTCTACGTCGAGTACACGATCCTCGGCATCGGCCTGTGCATCCTGATGCTGCGCGCCCTGGAGGGCGCCCTGGCCGGCGTCGACTCGTACGGTCCGGAGCACCTGGTCTCGTACCCGATCACCTCGGCGCTGAGCGGGCTGTCGCACGGCACGCTGGAGAACCTGGTCTACCTGTTCGCGATGCTGAAGATCTGCATCTCGTTCGCGTGGGCGATCACCATCGGCCTCAACCCCTCGATGGGCGTGGCCTGGCACCGCTTCCTCGGCTTCTTCAACATCTACTTCAAGCGCGAGGACGACGGCGCCACCGCGCTCGGCGGGCTCCGTCCGATGACCAGCAAGGGCGCGCCGATCGACTTCGAGGACCCGGCCGACGACGCCGTCTTCGGCGTCTCCCAGGTCGAGCACTTCTCCTGGAAGGGCATCCTCGACTTCTCCACCTGCACCGAGTGCGGCCGCTGCCAGTCGCAGTGCCCCGCCTGGAACACCGGCAAGCCGCTGTCCCCCAAGCTGCTGATCATGAGCCTGCGCGAGCACGTCTACGGCAAGGCGCCGTACCTGCTGGCCGGTGGCGGCAAGGACATGGAGGGCGTCGAGCAGGCCACCGCCGAGCAGCTCAAGGACGTCCCGGCGGCCGCCCTGGCCGAGGCCGAGCGCCCGCTGATCGGCACCGCCGAGGAGAACGGCGTCATCGACCCGGACGTGCTGTGGTCCTGCACCACCTGCGGCGCCTGCGTCGAGCAGTGCCCGGTGGACATCGAGCACGTCGACCACATCGTCGACATGCGCCGCTACCAGGTGATGATCGAGAGCAACTTCCCGACCGAGGCCGGGACGATGCTCAAGAACCTGGAGAACAAGGGCAACCCGTGGGGCATGGCCACCAAGGCCCGCCTCGACTGGGTCAAGGAGCTCAAGAAGGAGACCGGCATCGAGGTGCCGGTGATCGGCGAGGACATCGACCCCGCCGAGGTCGAGTACCTCTACTGGGTCGGCTGCGCCGGCGCCCTGGAGGACCGCGCCAAGAAGACCACCAAGGCCTTCGCCGAGCTGCTGCACACCGCGGGCGTGAAGTTCGCCATCCTCGGCAAGGAGGAGACCTGCTCCGGTGACTCCCCGCGCCGCCTGGGCAACGAGTTCCTCTTCCAGATGCTCGGCGCGCAGAACGTGGAGACGCTGAACGCCGCGCTGGAGGACGCCCCGACCAAGCGGATCGTGGCCACCTGCCCGCACTGCTTCAACACCATCGCCAACGAGTACCCGCAGCTCGGCGGGCACTTCGAGGTGATCCACCACACCCAGCTGCTGCAGCACCTGATCGACGAGGGCAAGCTCGTCCCGGTCAACCCGGTCGAGGGCCTGATCACCTACCACGACCCCTGCTACCTGGGCCGCCACAACAAGGTCTACAGCCCGCCGCGCGAGATCATGGACAAGGTCCCCGGTCTGCGCCAGCAGGAGATGCACCGCCACAAGGAGCGCGGCTTCTGCTGCGGCGCCGGCGGCGCGCGGATGTGGATGGAGGAGCGCATCGGCAAGCGGATCAACACCGAGCGCGTGGACGAGGCGCTGTCGCTCAACCCGGACATCGTCTCCACCGCCTGCCCGTTCTGCCTGGTGATGCTCTCCGACTCGGTCAACGGCAAGAAGAACGAGGGCGCGGCCAAGGAGCACCTCAAGGTGGTCGACGTGGCCCAGCTGCTGCTCGACTCGGTGAAGGCGACCCCGCCGGCCGAGGCCGAGGAGCCCGCGACGGTGGACGCGTAGCCGTGGACGCGTGGACGGTGGGCACGTAACCGCGGTCACCGCGGTCACCGCGGTCACCGTTCGCTGTTCGACAGTTCTGCAACAACCGCCCGGTCCGGTGGACGCCGCCAACGCGCCCGCCGGGCCGGGCTTTCCGGTGGCCCGGGCGACGGTCGGCGGTACGGCGGGCGGACGGCGAGTGACGTCAATCGCACGGCCGCCGGACGGGCATTCGGTCGGAAGGAAATACAGTAGGCGCCGGACCGGCTGCGAGCCGGGCGACCCGTTCAGGACGGGTTCGGACCACTGACGGAGGTATCGGCCCGCCGGGCCGGGCCGCGGAGAGCACAAGGGGAACAGCGCAGACCATGACCGAGGCGATCATGCTCGTCGGTGGTAAGGGCACGCGACTGCGTCCGCTGACCACCCACACCCCCAAGCCGATGCTGCCCGTGGCGGGCGTCCCCTTCATCGCCCACCAGCTGGCCCGTGCCGCCGCCGCCGGGGTCACCCGGGTGGTGCTGGCCACCTCCTACCTGGCCGAGGTGTTCGAGGACCACTTCCAGGACGGCACCCCGTACGGGATCGAGCTGGTCTACCTGACCGAGCGCGAGCCGCTGGGCACCGGCGGGGCCATCCGCAACGCCGCCTCCGGGCTGACCTGCGGCCCGGACGAGCCGGTCCTGGTCTTCAACGGCGACATCCTCTCCGGCCTCGACATCGCCGCCCTGCGCGACGGCCACGTGGCCGCCGGGGCCGACGTCACCCTGCACCTCACCCGGGTGGAGGACCCGCGGGCCTTCGGCCTCGTCCCGACCGACGCGAACGGGCGGGTGCTGGAGTTCCTGGAGAAGCCGGAGACGCCGGAGCAGATCGTCACCGACCAGATCAACGCCGGCTGCTACGTCTTCACCCGCTCCGTCATCGACCGCATCCCGGCCGGCCGCGAGGTCTCCGTCGAGCGCGAGACCTTCCCCGAGCTGCTGGCCACCGGCGCCCTGCTGCGCGGTGTCGTCGACACCTCGTACTGGCTGGACCTCGGCACCCCGGCCGCGTTCGTCCGCGGCTCGGCCGACCTGGTGCTCGGCAAGGTCGACTCCCCGGCCGTCCCCGGCCCCACCGGTGACGCCCTGCTGCTGCCCGGCGCCACCGTCCACCCGGGCGCGGTGCTCAGCGGCGGCACCGTGGTCTCCGCGGACGCGGTGGTCGAGGCCGGCGCGATCGTCGAGGGCAGCGTGATCCTGCCCGGCGCCGTGATCGGCCCGGACACCCTGGTCAAGGACTCGATCGTGGGCGCCTACGCCACGGTCGGCGACCGCTCGGCCCTGGACGGCGCGGTGATCGGCGACGGCGCGATCGTCGAGTCCGACAACGAGCTGCCCAACGGCATCCGGATCGCCTGCGGCACCCTGCTGCCGGTCGGCGCCGTCCGCACCACGGCCGGCCCGGGCGGCTGCCCGGCCGGCACGGCCGCGGCCGTCTCGGTGCACGGGCCGTCGGTCACCGCCCAGCGCTGACGGCTCCGCAGCGGCCCCGGGCGTCCTCGCCGGACGACTTTCGGACCCGTTCGTCTCAGGCTCGCTGCAAACCGGCCCCGGCTCCGTCCGGGGCGGACGCGCACTGGGCCGGACGGGTACCTTCGGAGCGTGGCTGGTAATCGATACGACAGCGGTCAGGGCGCCGACCGTCCGCACGGCGGATGGTCGGCGCCTCCGCCGCCGGGGGCGCCCGGGGGGTACGGGCGGGCGGACGGCCCCGTGGACGGGCCGGAGTACTTCACGGCCGCGCACCCGACGGCAGCGCCCGGCGGGCCGGGCACCCCGGGGACTCCGGGCACCCCGGGCGGCGGCGCGGGCGGTCCCGGGTCCACGGTCGGCGACGGGTACGACCCGTACGCGGCCGACCGGCCGGGCAGCACCCGGGCCTTCCCGACGGCCGGCGACCCGTACCGGGGCGGCGCCCCGTACGGGCAGCAGCAGCCGCCCTACGGCCAGGGCCACGGCCAGGGCCAGTACGGCTACGACGGCGGCGGCTACGGGCAGCAGCCGCCGTACGCCCAGGAGCAGCAGCCCCCGTACGGCCAGGACAACGTCACCGTCTACCGCGCCGGCGGCCAGTCCGCCCCGCACGTCAGCGGGCCCCGGCCGCAGTGGCGCGAACTGCTCGTCGGCATCTTCCGGACCCCGACCGCGATCTTCGACCGCACCCGCGACCACCAGGTCTGGCTGCCCGCCCTCAGCGTCTCGCTGCTGTACGGCGTGCTCGCGGTGCTCGGCATCGGGCTGACCCACGACGACATCGTCAACTCGACCTTCTCGGTGGCGCTGACCGGCCTGCTCGCCGCCGCCATCGGCTTCACGGTGGCCGGTGCCGTCTTCGGCGCGGTCACCTACGCGCTGGCCCGCCAGCTCGGCGGCGACGGCCCGTGGAAGTCGACGGTCGGCCTGGCCGCGCTGATCGGCTGGCTGACCGACGCGCCCCGGCTGCTGCTCGACCTGGTGCTGCCCTCGGGCAGTGCGGTGGTGCAGGTGGTCGGCTGGGCGACCTGGATGCTCTGCGCGTACCTGCTGACCACCATGGTCCGGCGGGTGCACGACCTGCCCTGGGGCAAGGCGGCGGCCGCGGCGGCGCTGCAGCTGCTCGCGCTGCTGGTGCTGATCAAGCTGCCGACGCTCGGGTGACCGGGCGGCAGCGGCCGGCGTGATCAAGGTCCCTGCCGCCGGCGCGGGGCCGACAGGCAAAATGGTGGGCGGGTCCGGCCGGAAGGCCCGGGCCCGCCCACCCTCGTTCGTCGACCACCAGCGGAGCCAGCCATGACCCTCCCCACCACCCACGTCAGCTTCCCGGCCGGGGCGGTGACCGGGGAGTCCCCGGTGCTGGCGGTGCACCCGCTGGCGGACGGCCGGTACGCGGTGGTGACCACGGCGACCCCGTTCCACCCGCTCGACCACACCTGGCCCGACCAGCCGGCCGACCACGGCACCCTCACCGTCGACGGCACCGAGCTGGCCGTGGTGGACTGCCTCACCGGCGCGGTCGGCCCGGACGGCGGCGCTCCGCTGGTCGGCGCCGAGATCCCGGTCAAGCGCGGGGACGAGGAGTGGTCCTGGCTGGTCCTGCACGTCCTCGCCACCGACCCCGGCGACCTCGTCGGCCGTACCGCCGCGCTCGCCGTCGACACCGAGCGCCGGGCCGCCCTGAGCGCCTCGCACAGCGGCTGCCACCTGCTCGCCCTCGCCCTGAACGCCGCGCTCGCCCCGCGCTGGCGCAAGGACCCGGGCCGCTCCGACGCCTTCGGCAGCCCCGACTTCGACAGCCTCGCCATGGCGAGCTCGGTGATGGACACCCAGGCCAGCACCGACACCTACCGGCTCGGCAAGTCGCTCAAGAAGAAGGGCTTCACGCTCGACGCCACCGAGGAGTTCCCCGCCCTCGCCGACGCCCTGCCCGCCCTCACCGAGGCCGTCAACGCCCGGCTCGCCGCCTGGGTCGCGGCCGACGCCCCGGTCCGGATCGACGTCCCCGGCCCCGAGCTGACCGCCCGCCGCCAGTGGCACTGCGAGCTGCCCGAGGGCGGCGCGCAGATCTTCTGCGGCGGCACCCACCTGCACCACCTCGGCGAGCTCGCCGAGCTGCGCACCGAGCTGCGGCTGTCCGAGGACGGCGCCGAGCTGGTCGCCGTCACCAGCCCGAAGCGGGCCTGACACCGCTCGGGCGGCTGTCCGGCTCTGCTGGTTGTCCGGCGCCGCAGCCGTCCGGAAACGCCACGGGCGGCCACCCCCGGGCCGAGGGGGTGGCCGCCCGTCGTGCGTGCGCTCTGCCGCGGCGCGGTCAGACCTCGCTGCGGTGGAAGTTCAGGTACGAGCGGGACGGCGTCGGGCCGCGCTGCCCCTGGTAGCGCGAGCCGTAGCGCGCGGAGCCGTACGGGTGCTCGGACGGCGAGGAGAGCCGGAACAGGCACAGCTGCCCGATCTTCATCCCCGGGTAGAGCTTGATCGGCAGCGTCGCGACGTTCGACAGCTCCAGCGTCACGTGACCGCTGAAACCCGGGTCGATGAAGCCCGCCGTGGAGTGGGTGAGCAGGCCCAGCCGGCCCAGGCTCGACTTGCCCTCCAGCCGGGAGGCCACGTCGTCGGGCAGCGTGATGACCTCGTACGTCGAGGCCAGCACGAACTCGCCGGGGTGCAGGATGAACGCCTCGTCGCCGTCCGGCTCGACCAGCCGGGTCAGGTCCGGCTGCTCCTCGGAGGGGTCGATGTGCGGGTACTTGTGGTTCTCGAACACGCGGAAGAAGCGGTCGAGGCGCACGTCGATGCTCGACGGCTGGATCATCGACGGGTCGAACGGGTCGAGGGCGACCCGGCCCAGGTCGATTTCGGTCCGGATGTCCTTGTCAGAGAGCAGCACGCTTCGAGGTTACGTGCACGACGGGGCCCCGGACGAATCCGTCCGGGGCCCCGTGTCCTCCCGTCGGCCGTCAGGCCAGGAACTCAGCGGCCTCCAGCCGCATCGCCCGAGCCAGTTGGGCCGTCGACAGCTCCCGTACGTCGGCCGGCACCGAGTTCCGCAGCCGTCCGCACTGCGGACAGCGGATCAACCGCCCGGGCCCGAGCCGCCCGGGACCGAGGTTCTGCATCGGGAACGTGGTGGTGCTGAACAGGTGCCCCTCGGCACAACGAACGACGGTGCGCTGCTCCATCGATCCCCTTCCCATCCCTAACCCAGTACTCACCCGTACTCATCGCGCCCCGGCGGCCTGGCCCCGGGACAGCGTCACATTAGGGGATGTTCCGGACATTCAACACCATGGCTCGCCGCCCCGACCCCACACCCACCGGGGCACTCGCACGCGGCCCAAACAGTACGCTCCCCGCCCGCCCCCACCGGGCTCCGCCACGGCCCGGGGCCGGCCGTGCGACCACTGTCGCGGATGGGGTACAGTGACACTGGAATGAGCAGTCTCTGACGGCTCATCAGGCGGGCGTAGTTTAATGGTAGAACATGAGCTTCCCAAGCTTAGAGCGCGAGTTCGATTCTCGTCGCCCGCTCCAGCAGTAAAGCCCCAGGTCAGCGACCTGGGGCTTTTGCGTTGTCCGGGCACCGCCGAGGGGCGGGGGCGGGCCTCGGAGGGCGCCGACGGCCTTCCGGGCGTCGTTGACGGCGTCCAGTTCGGTCCCGGCGCCGTAGCGGTTCTCGTTCTCGGCGAGGTCGGCGGAGGTGGCTTCGGCGGCGAGCTTCCGCCGGTTGCGGGGGCCGTGAGGTGGAAGGCGCGGTCGGGGATGCCCGAGCCCCGCCGTGTCGGTTGTCCTTGCCTGTCCGGGGCCCTCTGGCGCAGTGTCGTCCGATCAAGTGATCATCTCTATGACGTGATGTCATGTTCTATTGCCAGAGAGGGTGTTCACGATGTTGGTCGACTGGCCCACCGAGACGTTCGTGCTGCGACTGCACCGCATTCCCGGCCTGGTGGCCGGTGCTCCGGCGGGGAGCCCGGAGGGCACTGCCGTGGTGCTCGCGCCCGAGGCCGGCGGTGACGGTGAGCAGTGGGTGGCCGAGCGGTTCCGGGTGCTCAACCACCGGATCCGGCACGTCGCCACCGGCCTGTACCTGACCGCCGAGGAATCGAGCCGGGGCGCCGCGGTCACCCTGCGGCCCAAGTTCCCCGACACGGGCAGCGACTCCTCGTACTGGCGGCAGGCCTGGCGGGCCTTCGTCCAGCGCGACACCGGTCGGCTGATGGCCGTGCACGACTCCTCCAACTGCCTCCTCGGCCTGGCCGAACCGGCTGCCGAGCGGCCCGGCGGACCGCTGGTCCTGGAGAAGGGCGCCGGGGCCGAGGACCGGTCCTGCACCGCCTGGGCGCCCGCGCCCCTCGCACCGCCGAAGCCCGCACCGGCTCCGGTGCCGAAGGCCACCGACCTCCCGGTGGGGACGGGCCGGGTCCGGGTGCCGGCCCGCCGCTACGAGAAGCGCGTGCGGACCATCGAGCAGATCTTCGACGAGACCAGCTTCCGGGAGGTCCCCGGCGACCTCCTCACCCCGGGCACCCGCATCGAGACCTTCGACTTCGACCAGTACTCCCAGGGCGACTGGTACCAGGAGGGGCGGGAGGGGAGTCTCGTGACCTTCACGGACAGCTACGACACGGCGGGTGCCGTACGCAGGGCCTTCCACCGGTTGAAGGGGGAGCCCGCCCGCTACGTGGACTCCGGGGAGGTGGACGTCCACTACGTCCCGCCGAAGCTCGTCGCCCGCACCAACTTCCCCGCCGCCCTCTTCGACCGCATCGGTGGCAGCGACGCCATCTTCCGGACGCCGTACCGGCTGCCCAACGGGCACGGCTTCTACAACCAGCCGGAGCGCCGCGAGGGCCTCTACTTCCCCAAGCGCGACGGCGCCGGCACCGTCGTGCAGTGGAACAAGACCTGGATCGCGGACAACGACACCACGTCCAAGGTCTTCCTCTGCTTCGACGGCCGCTACTTCATCGACCAGATGGACATCACCTGGGCGGACGACGCGAAGGGCTGACCCCGGATCCGGTGGGGCCCGGGGCGGGGAACTGTCCGTGCCCGGGGGCCGTCCAAGGAGTGATGGAATGCCTGCCCGGGTTGAACGCCGGGGGGAGTACGGAGGGCCCTGTGCAGTCAGGTGGTGCCGAGCTGAACCTGGGGTGCCCGGACGGGTTCCGCGCCGGCGCGGTGGCCGTGCCGGACTGGTGGCCGGTGTTGGCCCCGGATGTGACGGTCGATCAACTCGACGCCGGGGAATGGTGCGAGAAGCTGCTGCGGGAGACCGTGGAGGCCCTCCGGCCGGTGCCGGTGTGGCAGGAGGCGGTGCCGCGGGCGGGGGTGCGGTTGGCGGCGCCCGGGCGGCGTGGGGCCGAGGTGCTCTGGTACGTGACCCGCGGGCGGGACCTGTTGACCGTCGTGTCCCCGGGCCGGCGGGCGGAGTTGGCGGGTGCGGTGGAGCGGCAATGGCGGCGGCGGGGGTGGACGATCACCTCGCTGAACGCCGGACGGGACCGGCCCGGGGTCGCCGCGACGACTCGGGAGGGTTCTCAACTGGTGCTGTGCTTCGGCGAGTTCGGTGAGATCCGAGTGACCGCGAGCCAGCTCGGGGTGGCCCGCTCGGAGCGGGTGCCCGAGTTGCCGGGAGCGGGTGAGCCCGATCCGGCTCCGCTGCCCTACGTGCACTGCGCGTACTGGAGCGCACTGGTGTGACGGGCGGGGGCGGGTTACGGGGGAGGCGTGGAGCGAGTCCCCCCGGACCCGCTCCACGCCGCCACGTCGCGCGGCTTCGGCGCTGCCGCTCCCCCCGACACCCCGGCAGCCTCGCCGTTCCCCCCTGCACCACCCTCCGGCGAGAGCGTCCGCACAGACCCGGCGAGTCCCCACCCCCCGGGGACGTCGTGCTCTCACGCTAACAAACCGCGTGGTTGGTTTGTCAATAGTGGGATCCACGAAAAATCCACAATCGTGGCGATGTGGTCGGGCCGGTGTGATGGGCGTCCCACCAGGCAGTTGTGACCTCGCCGGGGTGGTGGGCGGCCGGGCCGCACGCTCCCGGGCGCGCGCAGCGCGCGGCCCGGAACCCGACATTCCATGCATCATGACAGCACGGAGTGACATCGCGCGAGTGCCCAGCGCAGCGGAGGAGCGGGCTCCGGAGAGCCGGGGCGGTCAGCGCAGCAGCCGGCGCTCCTTGGCCACCGCCACCGCGCCCGCCCGGGTGTCCACGCCCAACTTGTCGTAGATCCGGCCGAGATGGGTCTTCACCGTCGCCTCGCTGATGAACAGCGCCCGGGCGATCTCCCGGTTTCCCAGCCCCTGCGCCAGCTGTTCGAGGATGTCCTGCTCGCGCTCGGTGAGCTGCGGCGAGGGCGCCCGCATCTGCGCCATCACCCGGGAGGCGACCGGCGGGGAGAGCACCGTCCGGCCCCGGGCGGCCGCGTGGACGGCGGCGAACAGCTCCTCCGGCCGCTCGGCCTTCAACAGGTAGCCGGTGGCGCCGGCCGCGATGGCCCGGGTGATGTCGGCGTCGGTGTCGTACGTGGTGAGGACCAGGACGTGCGGCCCGCCCGGGGCGGCGGTGATCCGCCGGGTGGCCTCCACGCCGTCGATGCCCTCGCCGAGCTGGAGGTCCATCAGCACGACCTGCGGGGCCAGTGCGGCCGCCAGCGCGACGGCCTCCTCCCCGGTGCTCGCCTCGCCGACCACCTCGATGTCGCCCGCGCTGGCGAGCAGCGCCAGCAGGCCGGCCCGGACCACCGCGTGGTCGTCGCAGACCAGCAGCCGGACGGCGGCGGAACCGGCGTCCGGCGCGTCGCTCGACGGGGTGCGCGCTGCGTTCATCGGTGCTCCAGGGGGATCGCGGCGGAGACGACGGTGCCCTCGCCGGGGGTGCTCTCCACGGTCAGCGTGCCACCCAGCTGCCGCAGCCGGGCGCGCATGGCCGGCAGGCCGTACCCGCGGGTGCCGCCGGTCGCGCGGTACCCGCCCGCCGTCGGATCGAAGCCCCGGCCGTCGTCGGCGACGTCCAGCACGGCCTGGTCACCCAGGAAGGACAGGGTGATCGCGGCCGTCGAGGCCCCGGCGTGCTCCCGGACGTTGGCCAGCGCGCCCTGGGCGATCCGCAGCAGCGCGGACTGCACGGCCGCCGGCAGCGGGACGGGCGTGCCGTCCAGGTGGAAGCGGACCGGCAGCCCGCTCTCGGCGGACTCCCGTTCGGCGAGCGCCCGCAGCGCGCGGTCCAGGGTGCCGCCGTCGGCGAGCTCGGCCGGGGCGAGGTCGTGGACGAAGCGGCGGGCCTCGGCGAGGTTGCGGGCGGCCACCTCGGCGGCGGTGCGGACGTGGGTGCGGGCGGTCGCCGGGTCGGCGTCCCAGGTGCGGTCGGCGGCCTGCAGCAGCATCTGCTGGCTGGACAGGCCCTGCGCCAGGGTGTCGTGGATCTCCATCGCCAGCCGCTCGCGCTCCGCGAGCGTGCCCTCGCGCCGTTCGGTGGCGGCGAGTTCGCGCCGGGTACGGACCAGGTCGGCGATCAGCGCGCGCTGCCGGGCGGCCTGCCGGGCCATGAACAGGAACACCCCGGTGGCCAGCGCGGCCACCGCGGGCGGCAGCAGGACGAGGGTGGCGTCCGCCGTGCCGGGCAGCCGGACCTCGGCGCTCACCACCAGCAGCGTCAGGGCCGCCACCAGCGGGATCGCCGCCTTCGCGGGCAGCGCCCGCAGCCCGGTGTAGATCAGCGGGACGGCGCACCAGGCGAAGCTCGGCGCGAGCAGCACCAGCACCACCCAGAGCGCGACCAGCAGCGCCAGCGTCCACCGGCGCGGCCGGCCCGGCGGGGTCGGGCGGCGGTGGTCGAGCCAGGAGGCGGCCGGCTGGGCGACGGCCAGGGCGGCGCTCAGCCCGATCACCCAGGGGATCCGGGGGCTGTCGGCGTGGTGGGTGAGGTAGCGGCTGAGCGCGGCGGCGAGCAGCAGCAGGAAGGCGGAGTCCAGCAGCAGCGCCAGCCGTCCGGCGTCCGGGTCACCGGCGTCGCGCCCGCCGGGGGGCGGACCGGCGGACGGGTGGGGCTGCTGCACGGGGGGCTCCTGGCGCTACGGGCTCCGGACGGGGCTCGGCCGACGACCCACGGGGAGGCGGGCCGACGCTCGAGCAGTGTCGGGCGGGGCAGGGCGGGTGGAGTGGTACGAGCCGGCGCCCGCTGCACCGACCTGCGCCGATCCCTCGATGCTGACCCGTCCGGCCCGGTCCCGCATCAGCCGATCGGTTGACGTCGGCGTCCCCCATCATGCCCGGACGGTCGCGCCGGACCGTCGATGCCGCGCACCCGGATCCGGCCGGAGGATCGGAGCAGAGCCGGGCGGTCCCCCCGCCGCCCGGCCCCGGACCCGCCGCGGACCCCGCGGACCCGCCGTCCCGTTGAGGAGCTGGACCATGAAGAAGACCTCCGTGCGCACCCGGGTGCTGACCGGCACCGCCGCCGTCGCCGCGCTCGCCGCCGCCGGCGTCGGCGCCGTCTCGGCCAGCGCCGAGACCACCGAGACCCCGGCCTCCCCGGCCGCGGTGAAGGCCGACGCCCAGAACAGGAACCTCGCCCAGAGCACCGGCCTGACCGTCGACGCCGCCACCCGCGCCGCCCAGGCCGCCCTGGACGCGGCGACCAAGGCCGGCCAGCACGTCTCCGTCGCCGTGGTCGACCGGGACGGCGTCACCCGCGTGCTGCTCAAGGGCGACGGCGCCGGCCCGCAGGCCCCGGAGTCGGCCGAGCGCAAGGCCTTCACGGCGGTCTCCTGGAACGCCCCGACCTCGGAGCTGGCCAAGCGCCTGGCCCAGGCCCCGAACCTCAAGGACATCCCCGGCACGCTGTTCCTGGCGGGCGGCGCCCCGGTGCAGTCCAAGGGCGCTCCGGTCGCCGGCATCGGTGTCGCGGGCGCGCCCAGCGGCGACCTGGACGAGCAGTTCGCGCAGGCCGGCGTGGCCGCCCTGGCGAAGTGACCCGCCCCGCCCGGTCGGCCCGCCGCCGGGGCCGGCCGGCCGGGCGAACTCCCGTACCCGGCACCCGCCGTGCTCCCGGGCGACGGCCCGCGGCGGACTCGTTCGGGTGAACAAGGGGAGGGTCGCCGCAGAACAGGCGGTGACCCTTTGAAAAGCCGGTGTCGTTGTCAGTGCCGCGTGGCAGGCTTCCCGGTATGACGGCGTGGACCCTCAACGACATCGAACGTGCGATCCGCTCCTCCTGGGGTGTCGACACCTGCGCGCCCGAGGACCAGGCCCGCTGGCGTCCCGACAATCCCGCCCGCGGCCAGTGCGGGGTGACGGCCATGGTGGTGCACGACCTGCTCGGCGGCGAGCTGATGATGGGCGAGGTCCACGTCGACGGGGTCCGGACGGACCTCCACTGGTGGAACCGCTTCGCCACCGGCTTCGAGATCGACCTCACCCGGGAGCAGTTCGACCCGAACGAGCTGGTCGGCCCCGGCCGCCCGGTCGCCCGCCCGGCCCGCCCCGGTCGGCTCCAGGCCCAGTACGAGCTGCTGCGCCACCGCGTGGTCGCCGAGCTGGAGCGCGGCGCCTCGGCCGGCCGCCTCCGCCGCCCGGCCCGGGTCGCGTAGCCGCCCGGCCGGGGCGGCCCGCCCGTCCGGGGAGTCCTGGACATCCCCGGCCCGCCGGACTCCCCTGACGTACAGTCGCTCCCGGACGGACCAACGTACGGGTGACGGCGGCGGACGGAGTGCGCGGATGAGCGGGGCGACGGTCGGTTTCGTGGGGCTGGGCGCGATGGGGCAGGGCATGGCCGGCAGCCTGCTGCGCGCCGGCCACTCCGTACGGGTCTGGAACCGCTCGCCCGAGCCGGTGGCCGCCCTGGTGGCCCTGGGCGCCGAGGCGGCCGGCTCGCTCGCCGAGGTGTTCGCCGCCGACACGGTGGTCTCGATGCTGGCCAACGACCAGGCGGTCGAAGGGCTGCTGCTCGACCCGGGGCTGCTGGCGGGCGCGAAGGCGACCCTGCACGTCAACATGGCCACCGTCTCGCTCGCACTGGCCGAGCGGGCCGAGGAACTGCACGCCGGGCACGGCATCGGCTACGTGGCCGCGCCCGTCCTGGGCCGGCCGCCGGTCGCGGCGGCGGGGAAGCTCAACATCCTGGTCGCGGGCGCACCCGAACTGCTGGACCGGGCCGAGCCCCTGTTCGCCGCGATGGGCGAGCGCAGCTGGCACTTCGGCGACCGCCCCGGGCAGGCCAACACCGCCAAGATCAGCACCAACTTCCTGCTGGCCTGCGCGATCGAGTCGATGGCCGAGGCGTGCAGCCTGGCCGAGGCCCACGGGGTCCGGCCCACCGACCTGGTCGAGATGCTCAGCAGCACGCTCTTCCCCGGGCCGGTCTACTCCGGCTACGGCTCGATGGTGGCCGAGCGCCGCTACGAGCCGGCCGGGTTCCGGCTGCCGCTCGGTCTCAAGGACGTCGGCCTGGCCCTGGAGGCCGGGGCCGCGCGGCACGTCCCGCTGCCCTTCGGCGGCATCCTGCGGGACGCCTTCCTGGACGCGCTGGCGCACGGCGACGGCGAGAAGGACTGGGCGGCCGTCGCCGAGGTCGCCCGCCGCCGGGCCGGGCTGCCGGCCTGACCGGCCGCCGGAACCCCTGGCCGGGGCTGCGGAATACCCGGCGGTCCGCCGGTGCTCGCTCGGGTGTCCACAGCACCTGACAGGGGGAGTACCGATGACCGACCAGCCGTCCGACGCCGGGGCGCCGCGCCGTTTCCTGTTCCTGGACGCGAGCTCGCGCGTCGGCGGGAACACTCAGCAACTCGCCCGGCTGGCCGCCGAGTCGAGCCTGCCCGAGGGCGCCGAGCAGCAGTGGCTGCGGCTCGACGAGCACCCGCTGCCGCCCTTCCAGGACCTCCGGCACACCGGTGACGGCCGCTACCCGGAGCCGGTCGGGCACGAACGGACGCTGTTGGAGGCCACCTTGGCGGCCACCGACCTGGTCCTCGTCGCGCCGCTGTACTGGTACACGATGCCGACCAGCGCCAAGCTCTACCTCGACTACTGGTCGGCCTGGTTCCGGGTGCCCGGGCTGGCCTTCCGGGACGGCATGCGCGGGGGCACCCTGTGGGACGTCACCGTGCTGGCCGGGACGGAGGAGCACGCCGAGCCGCTGATCGGCACCCTCAAGCTGACTGCCGAGTACATGGGGATGCGCTGGGGCGGCGCGCTGATCGGCAACGGGACCAAGCCGGGGGACGTCCTGCGCGACGAGCGGGCGCTGATCGCGGCCAAGTCCTTCTTCGCGGGCTGATCCGACCGGAGACGGCTGGAGGCGGCCGGAGACGGCCGGAGGCGGCCCGGGGCAGTCCGGGCCGCCTCTGCGCGGACCGATGGATTCAAGCCACCCGGGCCCGTGCGATACCGTCTTCGCGGGCGTGTACCCGTCACTTTGCGGTCGTCCTTTGCCGAGGTGCAAAAGCCCTACCGTCGGACGGAGTTGGGCGATTCGGGCGCCCCGGGCCCGGTCGTGGAACGGAACCGGGCACCCGCCTTCCGAAGTGGCCGAATCGTTCGGTACTCTCCGTCGGAATTTCAGCTTCGCGGGGGAGTGGCGGCATCCACAGCCGCCCCCTCGCGCCCGGGCCTCGCCCGGACACTTCCGTGAGGTCTCCTTGTCCATACGTCGCAGTCTTGCCCTGGCCGGCGTCGCCGCGCTCACGTCCTCGCTGGTGCTCACCGGCGCCCAGGGCGCCATGGCCGTCGGCTCCACCGGCACCCCGTCCGCCGCCGCTCAGGCCGCGCAGGCGAACCACCAGAACCTCGACCTCTCGGTGCGGGGCGTCCCGGACACCTTCGTCGCCGGCGGTGACGCCCGCGTCTTCTCCTACCGGATCCAGAACTCGGCGAAGAACGACTTCGTCGCCTTCCCGCTCCTGAAGTTCAAGAACAAGGCCGGCTCGCTCAAGGCCAAGGACCTCAAGGTCGAGTACCAGCTGCCGGCCGGCCTGCCCGGCGGCGGCACCTGGCGGACCGGCTCGATCGCGCCCGGTGGCGGCGACGGCGACGACAGCGCCGTGCTGATCCTGCTCGGCGGCGTGAACGACGGCGGCCCCGCCGACGACGCGCTGCTCTACCTCGCCCCCGGCAAGCGGATCGACATCGACGTCCGGGTCTCCTTCACCAAGGACACCCCGCTGGGCAAGGCCGGCGTCGTCCCGGTGGTCTTCTCGGCCAACGCCGACGACGAGTCCGACAACGGCCACTTCAGCTGCGACGGCATCAAGGGCGCCGGCTTCACCATCAAGGCCGGTGGCGGCGGCAAGCCCACCCCGACCCCCACGCCCACCAAGACCGGCAAGCCGACCCCGACCACCAGCGCGTCGCCCTCGGCCACGACCACGGGGACCCCCACCACGGCGCCGACCACCCCGGCGCCGACCACCCCGGCCCCGACCACTCCGGCGCCGACCACTCCGGCGCCGACCACCCCGGCCACCGGCACCGCCTCGCCGTCGGCCTCCCCGACCGACTCCGGCGCGCCGGCCACCCCGGCCCCGACCGCCAGCAGCACCGACGTGCAGCAGCCGATCGACTTCCCGGTGGACGTGCCGAAGGTCACCCCGCCGAAGATCACCCCGGCCGTCGTCACCACGGCCAAGACGGCCGCCGCCGACGCCGGCAAGACCCTCGCCACCACCGGTGGCGGTGACGACACCACCATGATCGCGGCCGCCGGTGGCGCCGTCCTGGTCGCCGGTGTCGGCACCCTCGTGGTGCTCCGCCGCCGCAAGGCCGGCCAGCAGGGCTGATCCGGGGCCGACCCGGGCCCGCCCGGAGCGGCTCCCGCTCGATCGACCCCGTGCCGCCCGGCCGCCGCCGGGGGCGGGCCCCCCGTCCCCCGCCG
>NZ_JBHZCY010000093.1:0-5094 GCF_042786665.1 Kitasatospora sp. NPDC059146
GCCCTGGGCGGCGACGGTGGTGCCGAACGGGTCGGGCTTCGGCTCGGCGGCGATCGTGGTGCCGAACGGGTCCGGTGCCTGGGCGCCCCCGGCGGGCGGCGCGGCCGGTCCGTCCGTGGTGGGGGTGGTGCCGGAGATGCCGAAGGGGTCGAAGTCCGGCGGCGGGATCATCACCGGGGTGCCCTTGCGCGGGGCCGGAGCCGCCGCGTCCGCCGCGGGGGCGGTCGCCGCGGGCTCCTCCGCGACCGGGGCGAAGGGGTTGAAGTCGGCGGGCGGGATGCGCACCGGGGTGCCGCGCAGGTGTACCGGCTTCTCCTCCTGGTCCGCCGCCGGGGCGGCGGGCGGGGGCACCGGGACGGGCGGAGCGACGGGCGGGGCCTCCGGCGCGGGCGCGGCCGGGGTCCGGAGCGACTCGCCGTCCCAGCCGAACTGGATGCTCTTCAACAGCTCCGCGAACGCCTCGGTGTACAGCTCCCAGTCCTCCGGCCGGGCCGTGGACAGCTGGGCGCACAGCACCGTCCCGCGGTCCGGCAGCGGTACGAAGGCCTGGACGGCCGAGGTGACCACCCAGCGGCGCTGCCCGTCGGCGGCCAGCGCCCCGGGCACCGGCACGGTCCGGCCCTCGACCAGGACGGCGGCCGGCCCGGCGGGCAGCAGCACCGTCCAGACCTCGGCGTGCCGCCGGACGGTGGCCAGTTCGGTGGCGAGCTCGGTGATCGGCAGCGGGTGCCGGGCGAGCGAGACGACCAGGGTGGCCTCGGAGGCGCGCCCGTCCACCTCCAGCGCGCACACGCCCGCGTAGCGGACGCCCGCGTCGTGGAGCAGGTCGGTCAGGGTCGCGGTGATCACCGCGAAGTCGCGGCGCGGCTCCGGCCCGGTGGCGCTGAACAGCTCCTCGGCGACCTCGGCCAGGTGCCCGGTGAGTTCGGCGGCCGCCGCGAGGGTGGCCCGGTCGGTGCCGTCGGTGCCGTCGGCGGTGTCCGCCGGGGCGGCGGGCACGGCCCGGGCGGTGACCCCGGCGGGCCCGCCGGGGGAGGTCAGCGGGTGGAAGCCCGGCGGGACGACCAGTCGGACCTCGGCGCCCGCGCCGGTGGCCAGTTCGACCGGCTGCCGGGTCTGCTGACCGGCCGCCAGCGCGGCCAGGGCCGGGGCGAACGGCGGGCGCAGCTTGGCGTCGGCGAACTCGCCGGTGACCGGCAGCTGGAACAGCGCGGCCGAGGTGGTGCCCCGGTCGGCGATGGCGCCGCGCACCGCGCCGCCGCCGTAGCGGTGGTGCAGTGCGGTCGTCACCCGGTCAGCGACCCGGGCGCCGCTGCCGGGCCGGGCCGTTCCGGCGGTGAGTACCGTGCCGAGCCGGTCGAGGGCCTCGTGCACCGGGCCGTTGGGTGCCAGCGGCAGGCCGAACAGGGCCTCGGCGGCGGGGTGTTCGGCCGGCTTCGGGGTGCTGAGCGCGGCGGCCGGGTGGCGCGAGGTGTGCTCGTCGAAGAGGGCGTCGGTGAGCGTGCCGAGGGTCGCGCTGACCTGCTCGGCTGCCGCGAAGGGGTTGGCCTCCGCACTGAACTGGACGTCCTGGGTCAACTGGTGAGCCCCCCGCTCTGCTCCGTCTGCGATCGGTGGTTCGGGTGGGACCGGAACCGCCTGGGCGGCGGGTCGTCAGGTCCCCGCCCATTCCTATCAGAGCCCACCGTCGGCACCGAACCGCAGGATCACCCGATGATCACGCCGGGGAGGCGTCGGCGGACCCTTCCGTGGCCTGCGCGGACGGTTCGTCCACGGGCGCCGCGGCCGTCGGGGCGGGCGCCGGGACGGGTGCCGAACCGGCCGTCGGAGCGGCCAGCGCGGTGAGCGCGTCGAGGATGCCGGGGACGGCGAACAGCCCGACGAGGTCCTGGACCAGCCGCCCGGACGGCCCCTCGGGCCGCTCGTCGGCGAAGAAGGAGGCCAGCTCGGCGGCCAGCGCGGGCTCCCGGGCGGCGGTGAGGGTGAGCGAGGCGACGAACTCCTGGACCAGGTGCAGCTGCAGCTCCTCCAGCGGTACGGACCGCTCGGCCAGCCACTCCAGCGAGGTGATCTCCGCGTTGGCGATCCAGGCCCGGACGGTCAGCCGCAGCCCGGGACTCGGCGCCGGGACGGCCAGGTGGGCGAGGATCTGGTCGTGCGCCGCCCGGCGGACCTCGTCGATCACCGCCGAGGTGCCCGGGCTGGCCGCCACCGAGCCGCCACGCAGCAGCGCGGCGAAGCCGGGCCCGTGGCTCTGCACGAAGTCCAGGTAGCGGCCCATCACCCGGAACAGCCGCTCCGACAGCGGCCCCTCCATCGGCTCCTCGAAACGCGCCGAGAGCTCCCGCCCGGCGCGCCGCAGCGAGGCCTCGTACAGCGCCTGCTTGCCCGGGAAGTAGTGGTACACCAGCGGCCGGGAGGCGCCCGCGGCGGCGGCGATGTCGTCGATCGACACCTCCTCCGGCGGGCGCCGGCTGAACAGCTCCAGGGCCACGGCGATCAGCTGTTCCCGCCGCTCGTCCACGCTCAGCCGCCGACGCGGCCGCTCGCCCGCGGCCCCCCGGTCGGGGGCGGCGGCGGTCCGTGCTGCGCGGTCGGCCGTCGGCGACGGCGTACGGGAGGCCATGCGCGCAGCCTATCCGGCGGCCGTCCGCGGGCCCATGCGGCCTGTCCCGCGCTCGCCGGCCCGGCCGGCCGGCTACCCGGCCTTGAGCTCCAGGTAGCGGCGGTAGGCCTCCAGGCCGTCGACGACGAAGGTGTCGCGGGCGAGGCGTTCGGCGAGCTCGGCCGGGGTGAGCCAGGCGTGCCAGGCGACCTCGGACTCCTGCGGGGCGACCGGGCCGTCCCACTCCGCCTCGTACATGTCGCACCACCAGGAGAGCTTGCCGCCGTCGGGCTCCCGGAACAGGAACTTGAAGAGCGGACGCGGGGCGATGCCCCGGACGCCGAGCTCCTCCTCGGCCTCCCGGACGGCCGCGTCGGCGTAGCTCTCGCCGGAGCCGACCACGCCGCCGACCCACATGTCGTACGCGCCGGGGGAGAACAGCTTGGTGTCCGTACGCCGGTGGACGAAGATCCGCCCGGCCGGGTCGCGGACCATGATGAAGACGCAGCGGTGGGTCAGCCCCTGGCGGTACACCTCCCCCCGCAGCGCCGTCCCGACCACCCGGTCGTTCTCGTCGACGATGTCCAGCAGCTCTTCGGCAGGGTTGGTCATGAACGACAGGTTAGGGTTTCCGGGCCCGCTTCGAACGCGGGACCGAGGTATTCGAACGTCGACGAACGGGCTGAGGACGGCGCGCGGTGGTGGAGATCTGGGGCGAGACGGCCGAGGGGTTCGAGCCGGTACGGGAGGCCTTCGCGCGGAACTTCGCCGAGTGCGGCGAACTGGGCGCGGCCTTCGCGCTGTACCTGCGCGGCCGCAAGGTGGTCGACCTGTGGGGCGGCGACGCCCGGCCCGAGGTCGGCGGCCGGCCCGCGCCCGCGGTGCCGTGGACGGCGGACACCGCCCAGGTGCTGCGCTCGGTGACCAAGGGGCTGACCGCGGCCACCGCGCTGCTGCTGGCCGAGCGGGGCCTGCTCGACCTGGACGCGCCGGTGTCCTCGTACTGGCCGGAGTTCAAGGCGGCCGGCAAGGGCGCGGTGCCGGTGCGCTGGCTGCTGTCGCACCAGGCCGGGGTGCCGGCGCTGGACGTGCCGCTGAGCCTGGACGACGTGCTGACCTGGGAGCGCGCCGTCGACGCGGTGGCCGCGCAGGAGCCCGCCTGGGAGCCCGGGACGGCGCACGGCTACCACCCGTACACCTTCGGCTGGCTGGTCGGCGAGGTGGTGCGGCGGGCGGGCGGCCGGACCGTCGGCCAGTACTTCGCCGAGGAGATCGCCCGGCCGTTCGGGCTGGACCTGTGGATCGGGCTGCCGGCCGGTGCCGCGCCCCGGGTCGGCAAGCTGGTCGACCTGCCCGCCCCGGAGGCGGCCCGGACCGGCCCGAGCGGGCTGCGGCTGCGGCCCAAGCAGTCCGTCCGGGACGCCTACCAGGACCCGGCCTCGCTGACCGCCCGGGCCTTCGCCTCGGTGCTGCCCGGGGTGGACATGAACGACCCGGTGGTGCAGGCCGCCGAGATCCCCGGCGCGAACGGCATCGGCACGGCCCGTTCGGTGGCCCGGTTCTACGCGGCGCTGATCGGCGCGGCCGACCGCCCGGACGGCTCCGGCGCGCTGCTGCCCCCGCTGTTCGGCCCGGAGGTGCTGGCCCGTGCGGTCGGGCCGGTGGCGAACGGCCCGGACCGGGTGCTGATCGTCAACTCGACCTTCGGCCTGGGCTTCTGGCGGCACGGCCCGACCGCGCCGATGGCCTCCCCGGCGAGCTTCGGCCACCCGGGCCGGGGCGGCTCGCTGGGCTTCGCCGACCCTGAGCTCGGGCTCGGCTTCGGGTACGTCACCAACGGGATGCAGCCGGGCGTCACCGGGGACGTGCGCTCGCGCAACCTGATCCGCGCGGTGCGGGGGTGCCTGGGGCTGTCCTGAGCCCTGCCGATCCCTACGCCTGGCCGGTCTCGAAGCGGCTGATCTTCCCGCCGTCGACGGTGAAGCGCCAGGCGGTGCGCATCTCGCCCCAGGTGTCGTTGGTGAAGTTGGCGACCAGGGCGTGGCCGTGGCCGGACTCGGTCTGGACGTCCATCCGGCCGCGCGAGGAGAAGATCTCGCGCTCGGTCCAGTCGGCCAGGTCGCGGTCGGAGCCGTCGTCGGACATGGTCGCGCCGGGGGTGAGCGTGGCCAGGAAGGCGTCGCGGTCGCCGGCGTTGACCGCGGTCACGAAGGCGCGGACGGCGGGGTCGGAGAGCTTGCTGGGGGCGATCGTCATCGAGGACTCCCGAAGGGAAGAGGAACGGGAGTCCTTGTTTAGGGCGTTCGCGCGGGCCGTCCGGGCATGTCGGCGGCGCGTCGGCAAAATCACCGGATTCATGTGCTTAGATCCCGAAACAGGCGATTTGCCCGGTGAGCCCGCCGCGGGGAGTGGCGGTGGGGCGGGCGGCCCCGCGGGGGGGGCGCCCCCCCCCCACGCGGCGCGCAGAAGCCCCCCCCCGCGGGGGGGGA
>NZ_JBHZCY010000093.1:5104-37059 GCF_042786665.1 Kitasatospora sp. NPDC059146
TGTTTCGATCCGTAACCCGCTGTTTGGCCGGGTGACCCGCCCGCGGGGTGTGGGTGTGGCGGGGGTGGCCCGGGGGTCGGGCCTCCCGCTCCACTCTCGTCTAGAAGAAGCCGACCGCGTCGGGGGAGTAGCTGACCAGCAGGTTCTTGGTCTGCTGGTAGTGCTCCAGCAGTGCCTTGTGGGTCTCCCGCCCGATGCCGGAGTTCTTGTAGCCGCCGAAGGCCGCGTGGGCCGGGTAGGCGTGGTAGCAGTTCGTCCAGACCCGGCCCGCCTGGATGGCGCGCCCGGCCCGGTGGGCGGTGTTGATGTTGCGGGTCCACACGCCCGCGCCCAGCCCGTACTGGGTGTCGTTGGCGAGCGAGACCCCCTGGTCGAAGCCGTCGAAGCGGGTGACCGAGACCACCGGGCCGAAGATCTCCTCCTGGAAGACCCGCATGCTGTTGACGCCCTCGAAGACCGTCGGCGTCACGTAGTACCCGCCGGCCAGCGCGCCGCCGAGCTCGGCGCGCTCGCCGCCGACCAGGACCTTGGCGCCCTCCGCCTGGCCGATCTCGAAGTAGGAGAGGATCTTCTTCAACTGCTCGGCACTGGCCTGCGCGCCGACCTGGGTCGCGGTGTCGAGCGGGTTGCCCTGGCGCATGGCGCGCACCCGGGCCAGGCCGTCGCCGAGCAGCCGCTCGTAGACCGGGGTCTCGATCAGCGCGCGGCTGGGGCAGGTGCAGACCTCGCCCTGGTTGAGGGCGAACATCGCGAAGCCCTCGACGGCCTTGTCGTAGAACGCGTCGTCGTCGGCGGCGACGTCCGCGAAGAACAGGTTGGGGCTCTTGCCGCCGAGCTCCAGGGTCGCCGGGATCAGGTTGTCCGCGGCGGCGCGGGCGATCAGCCGGCCGGTGCTGGTCTCGCCGGTGAAGGCGAGCTTGCGGACCCGGGGGCTGGCGGCCAGCGGGGCGCCGGCCTCCTCGCCGAAGCCGGTGACGATGTTGAGCACGCCCGGCGGCACCAGGTCGGCGGTCAGCTCGGCGAGCAGCAGCACCGAGGCCGGGGTCTGCTCGGCCGGCTTGAGCACCACGGCGTTGCCGGCCGCGAGCGCCGGGGCGAACTTCCAGACCGCCATCAGGATCGGGAAGTTCCACGGGATGATCTGGCCGACCACGCCGAGCGGCTCGTGGAAGTGGTACGCCACGGTGTCCTCGTCCAGCTGGGAGAGGCTGCCCTCCTGGGCCCGCAGCGCGCCGGCGAAGTAGCGCAGGTGGTCGACGGCGAGCGGGAGGTCGGCGGCCAGCGTCTCGCGGACCGGCTTGCCGTTCTCCCAGCTCTCCGCGACCGCCAGCTGCTCCAGGTTGGCCTCCATCCGGTCGGCCATCCGCAGCAGCACCCGGGCGCGCTCGGCCGGGGAGGTGCGGCCCCAGGCCGGGGTGGCGGCGTGGGCCGCGTCCAGGGCGGCCTCGATGTCCGCCGCGGTGCCGCGGGCGACCTCGGTGAAGACCTCGCCGGTGACCGGGGTCGGGTTGTCGAAGTACTCGCCGCGCGCCGGGGGCGTCCAACCGCCGCCGATCCAGTGGTCGTACCGGGAGCGGTAGGCGACGATGCTGCCGGGCGCACCGGGGGGCTGGTAGACCGTCATGCTCTGTGTCTCCTCGCGACGTCGGGCGCCCCGGCGCCGAGCGGGCCGGGGACGGCACGCCGGACCGCCGCCCGGTCGGGGGCGGTCCGGCGGAGGGTGCGGACACGCAGTCGGGCCGGCGCCCCGCCGGGGCGCCCGCCGACGAGCACGATAACCGCCGGGCGCGCGGCGCGGCTACGGTCCGTACGACCGGCTCGTACGGACGGTGGGGGTTCCGGACGTTCCGGGCCGGGCGCGCGGGGCGCGTCCGACGGCGCGCGGTCCCGGGCGCGCCTCGGACGGGCCCGGGCGGAGCCGGACGGCGTCGGGCCGGGGTGGGTCAGACCGCGTGGTACCGGCCGGTGCGGGCTTCCCAGCTCAGGTAGCCGGCCAGCCAGGTGAGCAGCCCGTCGGCGTACCGCTGGGCGATCGCGCTCTCGATCCGGGACAGGCCCAACTCCCGGTACACGTCCGGCAGTCGGCCGTGCAGCTCGGCGCAGCGCTCGACCATCAGCTGGGCCTCCGCCATCACCGCGGCGCAGGCCTCCTCGGCCGAGCAGTGGCGCTCGCGCTGGACGATCATGACCAGGTTGTTCACGTCGCCGCGCGGGGCCTCCAGCGGGAACGAGCGCACGTCGTTGGAGAGCGACGGTATGTCGGCCGCCAGCTGGCGGAGTTGACGCAGGACCGGGTGGTGCAGCACGGAGGCGGGGACCTCGAACTGGCCGAGTCGTTCGACCATGTCGAAGATGGTCTCCATCGCCGCGGTTCCCCGTCTGAGTTCGAGGTAGCCGTCCCGGTCGGGCGGGCGCGCGGAGATCCGGCCGGCCGCCTCGGCCGGGTGACTGGCGAAGTAGTACTCCCAGTTGTAGGCGGCGCGGGCCTGCCAGCGGGCGGGCATGCCGCGCACGCTGCGGCTCCACAGGTCGGCGAAGGCGGTCTCGACCGGGGAGCGCTGGTCGGGGCGGGCGCCGTGCAGGACGGCGATCAGCCGTTCGCAGATCGGGGCGACCTCGGCCGGCCGGCGGCCGAGCGGGCCGTCGAACTGGTCGTCGAAGAGGAAGTAGAACCCCATCAGGTCGGCCGCCAGGGCGAGTTCCTCCGGTCCGGCGTCCGGGTAGCCGAGCGCGGCGAGGTCGACCACCTCCCAGTGGGCGTAGCCCGGGTGGTCGGCGTCGGGGAGCAGCGGGTGGCGGACCAGCCAGTCGCGGTGCACCGCGGTGGCGTACGGGCCGTGCGGACTGCGGCGGTGCGGGAACGGGATCTGAAGTGAGGTGTCGTCAGACATCGGACTCCCGGTGCAGCGGTGGGTGGGGGCGCTTGTGGTTCGAGCACTGAGTGTGGGGGGAGTTGACGCGGCGGGGCGCGGGGGGTGAGGGTGGTTGCGCAAGATCATCCGCGCCTCGCGGGCCGTAGGGTATCTGATGTAATGATCGGACGTTAGGGATATAGGGCAATTGCCCTTGGCAAGCCGTCCGAACCCTCGCCGTCCGCCCCAGCCTGCGCGAATGCCGCACAGCGAGCCCTACACGGCGCTAACCTCGGCTCCACGAACAGTAGTGACGGGCCGGCTCCCCGCGCGTGGCGGGGCGGAGCCGCGAGCGGGTGAGGCGGAGGCGCGACGGTGACCGATCAGGGCAACGAACTTCGGACGGGAACCGGTTCCGAACGGGACGAGGACGGCCCCGCGCCCCGGGTCAGGCTGCGCGACCGCGACACCGAACTGCGCTCCGTGGAAGCGGCCGTCGACCGGCTCTGCCGGGAGTTCGCCGCCGGCGGCACCGAGATCGGCGAACTCCTCGCCTTCTCCGGCCGCCCCGGCATCGGCAAGACCAGCCTGCTGCACGAGGTCCGACGGATCGCCAGCCTGCGCGAGGGCGCCACCGTGCTCTTCGCCCGCGGCGGCGAACGGCAGTTCAAGGAGCCCTACCACGTGCTCCGCCAGCTCCTCCAGCCCGTCCTGACCCGGCTGGAGGCCGACGAGTTCAGCCAGGTCATGGGCACCTGGGAGGAGGTCGTCGGACCGGCCATGGGCCTCAAGCAGCCCAAGGCCGGCGCCCGCCGCCTCGACCCCCAGGGCGTCCGCGACGGCCTCGACTACGTCCTCACCCAGCTCGCACCGCGCCGCGCACCGATGGTGATGATCGTCGACGACCTGCACTGGGCGGACGCCGAATCCCTCTCCTGGCTCGCCAAGTTCGCCGTCCGCTCCGGCGAACTGCCCGTCCTGCTGGTGTTCGCCTTCCGCGAGGACGAGAACGACTGGTTCGGCGAGACCCACGAACTGCGCCGCGGCGTCCTGGGCCTGGCGAGCCGCAAGCACGAACTCAGCCGGCTCACCCTGAACTCCGTCTCCGACATGATCCGCGCCGAACTCGGCGACCGGGCCGAGGACGCCTTCTGCTACGAGTTCTGGAACGTCGTCAACGGCAACCCCTTCGAGGCCGTCGCCCTGCTCGACCAGGTCCGCGACCAGGAGCTCGAACCCGTCGAGGAGAACTCCCGGCAACTGCGCGAACTCGCCGTCGACGCCACCGGGATGACCCTCAAGAGCTGGCTGGACCGGCTCGGCCCCGCCACCCTGCGCTTCGCCTGGGCCTGCGCCATGCTCGGCACCGACATCCGGATCGACCTGGTCACCCGGATCTCCACCCAGAGCGGCGAGGGCGCCCGCGAGTCCATCAAGCAACTGCGCAAGCAGCGCGTGCTCACCCAGGCCCCCAACGGCAACCTCGAATTCGTCCACCCGCTGATCGCCAGCTCGATCTACAACACCATGCCGGAGGCCACCCGCCTCGGCATGCACGGCATCGCCGCCGTCGAGATCGAGAACGCCGGACTCGGCCTGCTCGCCGCCTCCCGCCACCTGGTCGAGACCCACTCCGGCGAGGGCGACGACCGGATCGTCAAGAAGCTGCGCCGCGCCGCCGTCGAGCACCAGCTGATCGGCGCCCCCGAAGCCGCCCAGCGCTGCCTGCACCGGGCGCTCAACGAGCCGCCCGCCGACGACATCAAGGCCGAGGTGCTGTACGAACTCGGCTGCTCCGCGCTGCTCACCGACCCCGGCGCCACCGTCAACCAGCTCAGGCTCGCCCTCGACCCCGACGAGGGGCCGCTGCGCCCCGAACTGCGGGTGGACGCCACCTTCCGGCTCTCCGAGGTGCTCGCCCACAGCGGTGAGCTGGGCCAGGCCGCCCTGGTCTGCCAGGAGGAGGCGGAGCAGACCACCGACCCGGTCCGGCGCCAGCGGCTCCAGGCGGCCTCGTTCATGTGGCACGCCTTCCGCAAGGCCGAGGAGAACGGGCCCGAACGCTCCCGTCGGCTGGAGCAGCTCTACCTCAACCTGGCCGGCCGGGAGGCCGCCGACCGGGCCGTGCTGGTGATGCGCGCCTGGGACCTCACCCTGCGCGGCGAACCCTCCACCGACGCGCTCGCGCTCGCCGACGAGGTCCTGGACGGCGGCCGGCTGCCCAAGGGCCTCGGCTGGACGGACACCACCTGGGGCTTCGAACTGCCCTCGATGCTCTGCCTCACGTACATCTACAACGACCGGATCGCCCAGGCCGAGCGGCTGGCCGCGGACGCCATCATCCAGTTCGAGCTGGCCGGTTGGAGCGGCGCCCACCGGGGCTTCGCGTACTTCCTGATGGGGCTGGCCCGGTTCCGCCGCGGACTGCTCGCCGAGGCCGAGGACTTCCTGCGCCGGGCCTACCGGATCTCCGAGCGGATCGGTGCCAAGCTGTCGCTGGCCTGGGACGCCGTCGGCGTGCTGGTGGACACCCTGATCGCCCGCGGCCGGGTCGACGAGGCCTGGGAGCTGGCCAACGAGTTCGGCTTCCACCCGCCGTACCACGCGACGGCCATGGTGCTGCCGGACGCGGCCTCGCTGTACGGCAAGCTGCTGGTCGCCAAGAAGCGGCACGCCGGTGCGGCCGCCGCGCTCACCGAGGCCAGGTCGCAGCTGGAGGTGCGCGGCTGGCGCAACACCGTCTGGGCGCCCTGGGCCGGGCACCTGGCCATCGCGATCTCGGCCGACGAGCCGGAGCGTGCCCGCGAGTACGCCCAGAAGGCCGTCGACGACGCCCGCAGGTTCGGCACCGCCTCGGCGATCGGCAGCGCGCTGCGGCTGCAGGCCCGGATCGCGGACGGCCAGCAGGCGGTGGAGCTGCTGGAGCAGGCCGTGGAGCACCTCGGGCAGTCCCCGGCCGGGTACGAGCACGCCGTCGCGCTGGTCGAGCTCGGCGCGGCGCAGCGCCGGGTCGGGCGGCTGGAGGACGCCCAGGAGTACCTGTACCAGGGCATCGAACTGGCCCAGCACTGCTCGGCGGAGCGGCTGGTCGACCGGGCCCGGCGGGAGCTGGCCAACTACGGCCTGCGGCCCAACCGGCTGGGGGTGCACGACTTCCAGGAGACGCTGGAGGCGCTCAGCGGGCCGGAGCGGGACGTCGCCGACCTGGCCGTCAAGGGCGTGCCGCCGCAGCGGATCGCGGAGCGGCTCGGGGTGCACCTGAGCCTGGTCAACCGGCGGCTGGCGGCGGTCTACCGCAAGGCGGGCACCGGGCCGGACGGGCTGGCCTCGGCGCTCGGGCTGCGGCCGGAGCCGGGCCAGGAGCCGGGTCAGGAGCCGGGGGAGTAGCGGGGCGGCTAGCGGGGGGCAGGGGGCGTCCGGGCGGCGCGCGTCCGGCGTACGGTGCCCGGCGGCCGGTGGCGTCCGGGCGGCGCGCGGTGGCGTGGGAGCGCCCCCGCCGGGGCCGCCCTCGCTAGGCTGACGGGCACCACGGGGGGCCGCTGCGACGCCCCCCCGGACGGATCGGGACACCGGGCGGAGGCGGCAGCGCCGTCGCCAGTGAGGAGCAGGCCATGGCGAGCGAGGCCACCAGTGTGCGCCGCGAACCCCTCGACCGCTCGGGCGCGGGCGCGGCGATCCAGCGCTGGACGCTGACCTCCGGCCCGTACGAGGCGAGCGTGCTCAACCTCGGCGCCACCCTGCACACCCTCACCGCCCCGGACCGGGCCGGCCGCCCGGCCCAACTGCTGCTCTCCACCGACGAGCTGGCGCAGATCCTCGGCCCGGCCCGCCACTACGGCACGGTGGTGGGCCGGTACGCCAACCGGATCGACGGCTCCGTCGTCACCGTCGACGGCGAGGACCACCCGCTGGCCCCGACCGGCGGCGGGGTCACCATCCACGGCGGGCCGGACGGCTTCGCCCAGCGGATGTGGGCGGCCGAGCCGGTCGACGGCGGGGTGCGGCTGCGGCTGCACAGCCCGGACGGCGACCAGGGCTTCCCGGGCGCGCTGGACGTGACCGTCACGTACACCCTGACGCACACCCCGGGCGAGGGCGGCGAGCTGGTGATCGACTACCGCGCCGTCACCACCAGGCCGACGGTCGTCAACCTGACCAACCACGCGTACTTCAACCTTGCGGGTGAGGGCGGCGGCGACGTCCTGGGCCACCTGCTCACCCTGGACGCCGACGAGTACACCCCGGCCGACGAGCGGCAGATCCCGTACGGGCGGACCGAGCCGGTGGCCGGGACGCCCTTCGACTTCACTGTGGCCACCCCGATCGGCAAGTCGGTGCACGACGAGCACCCGCAGCTGGCCGGTCCGGGCGGCTACGACCACAACTGGGTGCTGCGCGCCCGACCGGCGGACGGCGGCCCGGCGCGGGCGGCGCTGCTGGAGGACCCGGTCAGCGGCCGCACCCTGGAGGTGCTCACCACCGAGCCGGGCGTCCAGGTCTACACCGCGAACAAGTTCCAGGGCGCGGTCACCGGCGCGCGCGGGGTGCCGTACGGGCCGTTCGCCGGGATCGCGCTGGAGACCCAGCACTTCCCGGACTCCCCGCACCACCCGGCGTTCCCGAGCACCGTGCTGCGGCCGGGGGAGGAGTTCCGCTCGACCACCGTGCTGCGGCTCGGGGTCAACTAGCGGACGGCCCGGGCGGGGCCGGGGTCGGCCGGGGTCGGCCGGGGCCCGTCGAGGTCCCGGCGCATGCAGAGCCGGGGCCAGCGGTCGAGGCCGTGCTCGGCCTCCAGTCGGCGGATCCGGCGCAGGCCCGGGGTGAGCTCGTCCTCGCCGAGCGGGCGGAAGCCGCAGCGGGCGTAGTACGGGGCGTTCCAGGGGACGTCCGCGAAGGTGGTCAGGGTGAGCGCGGGGGCGTCGGTGCCCTCGGCGAGGTGCTCGATCAGGGCCCGTCCGATGCCCCGGCGGGCGTGGCCGGGGTGGACCGAGACCTGTTCGACGTGCAGCGCGCCGTCCACCGGTTCGGCCAGCAGGTAGCCGACGATCGTCCCGTCGGGGGCCTCGGCGGCCAGGGCGGTGCCGTGTTCCAGGTAGGCGGCCAGTTCCTCCGGGGCGGGGGGCTCGTCCGCGGCGATCTCCGGCATCCCGATCTCCGCGAACGGGGCTCCGGCGGCCCGCTCCAGCTCGGTCAGCAGGGGCAGTTCGTCCTTCTCGACGGCTCTGATGCGCATGCGTCCAGTCTGCTGCAAGCGGTTTCCGGCCACGGAGGGTGGCTGCACCGGTCACCCGGGCTGGGACGAAGCGGACGGATGCGGACATCGCGCCGCGCCGTCCACTACCGTGCGGCCACGTCCAGGACACGCGGATGTAACGATCGCGGCTTCTTGCAGAAACTTGCTGCAAGACCTTTCCGTCGATCTTGCCCCGCTGTTAACTTCCTTCCCGAGCCCGACGGCAGCAACGGTGCGGTCGGCACGAGGCAGCCATTATGCGCCTGTCTCCGAACATCTCGGGCACCCCCACCCTCCTAGGAGTTCTCATGCGGCGTGGCATCGCGGCCTCTGCCCTCGTTGTGGCCCTCGCGGTCTCGATGGCTGCCTGTGGCAGCAGTGGCGGCTCCGGCTCCGACGGGAAGGCCGACGGCCCGGTCACCCTCACCTACTGGGACACGTCGAACGCCACCAACGAGGCTCCGAACTACCAGGAACTGGCCAAGAAGTTCGAGGCGGCCAACCCGAACATCAAGGTCAACTTCGTCAACGTGCCGTTCGACCAGGCGCAGAACAAGCTGCAGACCGCCATGGGGGCCAAGGGCGCGCCCGACGTGTTCCGCTCCGAGGTCGGCTGGACCGCCGCCTTCGCCAAGGCCGGCTTCCTGGAGCCGCTGGACGGCACCCCGGCCGCCGCCGACACCTCCGCCTTCCAGCCCAGCCTGATCCAGCAGGCCAGCTACGGGGGCAAGCTGTACGGCGTCCCGCTGGTCACCGACACCCTCGGCCTGCTCTACAACAAGGACCTCTTCGCCAAGGCCGGCATCACCGACGCCCCCAAGACCTGGGACGAGCTCAAGACCGACGCCGCCGCCGTCAAGGACAAGGCGGGCGTCGACGGCTTCTGGATGAAGGCCGCGGACGGCTACTACGCGATGCCGTTCCTGTTCGGCGAGGGCACCGACGCCGTCGACGCCGCCGCCAAGAAGATCACCGTCACCTCGCCCGAGGCCGTCAAGGGCATCGAGACCTACAAGTCGATGTTCACCTCGCCCGGCACCGCCAAGGCCGACGTCACCACCGACGCCTACGCCCACATGATGGACGCCTTCAACAGCGGCAAGGTCGCGGCGATCATCCAGGGCCCCTGGGAGATCACCAACATCTACAAGGGCTCCGCGTTCGCCGACAAGAAGAACCTCGGCATCGCCGCCGTCCCGGCCGGCTCCAGCGGCAAGGCCGGCGCCCCCACCGGCGGCCACAACATCGCCGTCTACGCCGGTGCCGACAAGGCCCACAAGACCGCCGCGGAGAAGTTCGCCGCCTTCATGACCTCGGCCGAGAGCCAGGCCTTCATCGCGCAGAAGAACTCCACCCTGCCGACCCGCGCCGACGCCTACACCGCCGACGTCAAGGCCGACCCGGGCATCGCCGGCTTCCAGGCCATCCTCGGCAGCGCCAAGCCGCGCCCCGAACTGCCCGAGTACAGCTCGCTGTTCGACTCGCTCGGCACCAACCTCGGCAAGGCCGTCCAGGGCACCGGCACCCAGGACGCACTGAACACCGTGGCCACGGACTACGCCAAGCTCCTGCCGGGCTTCGCCAAGTAGTCCCCGCAGCCCGGCCCGCCGACCCCGGCGGGCCGGGCCGTCGGCTCCCCGAGGCCGTCGGTTCCCGCGAACCGCCGGCCTCCCCGAGAACCCCCGAGAAGGTGCAAACGATGTCAGTCGCCGTGCAGGGCGCCACCGGCAAGGGCAGCCGGGAGCGCGATCAGCGTCCGGGTCCGCTGGAGCGCCTCAAGCGCTCCTACGCCAAGCACTGGTACGCCTACGCGATGATCGCACCGGTGGTGCTGGTGCTCGCGGTGCTGGTGTTCTACCCGCTCGTCGAAGGCGTCTGGCTCACCCTCACGGACGCCAACAGCCTCAACGTCGCCCGCAAGATCGGCGTCAACGAGATCCCGGCCAGCTACCAGTACGTCGGCTTCCACAACTACGCCGACATCCTCTGGGGCCCCGGCTCGTACGACCGCTTCTGGTCCCACTTCGTGTGGACCATCGCCTGGACGGCCGTCTGCGTCAGCCTGCACTACACCCTCGGCCTCGGGCTGGCCGTGCTGCTCAACAAGAAGCTGCGCGGACGCGCGGCCTACCGGATGCTGCTGATCCTCCCGTGGGCCGTGCCGACCTTCGTCACCGTCTTCTCCTGGCGGCTGATGCTCTCCGACGGCGGCGTCGTCAACACCGTGCTCTCCACGCTGCACCTGCCCGAGCCCGGCTGGCTCACCGACCCGTGGGCGCAGAAGGCGGCCGCGATCCTGGTCAACACCTGGGCCGGCGTGCCGTTCATGATGATCTCGCTGCTCGGCGGCCTCCAGTCGATCCCGGCCGAGCTGTACGAGGCCGCCGAGATGGACGGCGCCACCCGATGGCAGCAGTTCCGCCACATCACCCTGCCCGGGCTGCGCTCCGTGTCCTCGACCGTCGTGCTGCTCGGCGTGATCTGGACGTTCAACCAGTTCAACGTCATCTTCCTGCTGTTCGGCAACGGCGCCCCGGACGCCCAGCTGCTGGTCACCTGGGCCTACCGCCTGGGCTTCGGCCAGATCCCCCGGGACTACGCCGGGTCCGCCGCGTACGGCGTGATCCTGCTGTCCATCCTGATCGTCTTCACCGCCTTCTACCGGCGCTGGCTCGCCCGCAACGAGCAGGCCAACGGCTAGGGGCTCGTCCCCCCCAGGCCCCGGACCCAGTTGACCCACGAAGGCAGGTAACCCGATGAGCACCACCACCGAACGCCCCGCCCCCGCGGCGGCCGCGGCCCCGGCCGCCCGCCCGGCGAAGTTCCGGCCGCGCGGCGAGAGCAGCCCGCTGTCCAAGGCGCTGTCCCACGGCGTCCTGATCGTCGCCAGCCTGATCGCGCTGTTCCCGATCGCGTGGATCCTCTTCGTCTCGCTCGGGCCGGACAAGAACGACTACCTCCACCCCGGTGACATCTTCGGCAAGATCACGCTGTCGAACTACCAGAAGGTGCTGGGCGACACCGACTTCTTCACCTGGTTCGGCAACTCCCTGCTGGTCGCCGGGGTGACCACGGTGTTCGGCGTGCTGCTCGCCGCCACCGCCGGGTACGCCGTGTCCCGGATGAAGTTCCCCGGGCACAAGCCGCTGATGTGGTCGCTGCTGGTCACCCAGATGTTCCCGATCGCGGTGCTGATCGTGCCGATGTACACCATGCTCTCCGCGCTCGACCTGCTGGACAGCTACGCCGGGCTGATCCTGGTCTACTCCACCACCACCGTGCCGTACTGCGCCTGGCTGATGAAGGGCTACTTCGACACCATCCCGGTGGAGATCGACGAGGCCGGCCGGGTCGACGGGCTCAGTCCGTTCGGCACCTTCTGGCGGCTGGTGCTGCCGCTCGCCCGCCCCGGCCTGGCGGTGGCCGCGTTCTACTCCTTCCTCACCTACTGGGCCGAGGTGCCGTTCGCCTCCACCTTCATGCTCAGCTCGGACAAGTACACGCTGGCCGTCGGCCTGCAGAGCTTCGTCAGCGAGCACGACGCCCAGTGGAACCTGATGGCCGCCACCGCCGTGCTGATCGCGATCCCCTCCGCGGCCTTCTTCTACCTGGTGCAGCGCCACCTGGTCACCGGCCTGACCGCCGGTGCCTCCAAGTCGTAACGCTCCCAGGCCCCTTGCTTCCCAGCGCTCCTCCGATCCCCAAGGGATACCGTCCATGACCCAGAACCTGGCCGACACCTCCCGGCCTGCCGCCGACACCGCTCACGAGGCGGCCGCCCCGGCTCCTGTGCGTGGCGGCGCGTCCAGAGACTGGTGGCGGGACGCGGTCATCTACCAGGTGTACCCGCGCAGCTTCGCCGACTCCAACGGGGACGGCATGGGCGACCTGCCCGGCATCCGCAGCCGCCTGCCGTACCTGCGGGACCTCGGTGTGGACGCCGTCTGGCTCTCCCCCTTCTACGCCTCGCCGCAGGCCGACGCCGGCTACGACGTCGCCGACTACCGCGCCGTGGACCCGATGTTCGGCACCCTGCTGGACGCCGACGCGCTGATCCGGGACGCCCACCTGCTCGGCCTGCGGATCATCGTCGACCTCGTCCCCAACCACTCCTCGGACCAGCACGAGTGGTTCCAGCGCGCCCTGCGCGAGGGCCCCGGCTCCCCGCTGCGCGACCGCTACCACTTCCGCCCCGGCAAGGGGGAGGACGGCGAACTGCCGCCCAACGACTGGGAGTCCATCTTCGGCGGCCCGGCCTGGACCCGCACCGAGGACCCGGACGGCACCCCCGGCGACTGGTACCTGCACCTGTTCGCCCCCGAGCAGCCCGACTTCAACTGGGAGAACCCGGCCGTCGCCGACGAGTTCCGCTCGATCCTGCGGTTCTGGCTGGACATGGGCGTGGACGGCTTCCGGATCGACGTCGCCCACGGCCTGGTCAAGGCCCCCGGCCTGCCCGACCTCGGCGGCTCCGACCAGCTCAAGCTGCTCGGCAACGACGTCATGCCGTTCTTCGACCAGGACGGCGTGCACGAGATCTACCGCAGCTGGCGCCGGATCCTCGACGAGTACCCGGGGCAGCGGATCGGCGTCGCCGAGGCCTGGACCCCGACCGTCCAGCGCACCGCCAACTACGTCCGCCCCGACGAGCTGCACCAGGCCTTCAACTTCCAGTACCTGGGCACCGGCTGGGACGCCACCGCGCTGCGCGAGGTGATCGACCTCTCGCTCGACTCGATGCGCCCGGTCGACGCCCCCACCACCTGGGTGCTGTCCAACCACGACGTCACCCGGCACGCCACCCGGTTCGCCAACGAGCCCGGCCTCGGCACCCAGATCCGCACCCCCGGCGACCGCGCGCTCGGCCTGCGCCGCGCCCGCGCCGCCACCCTGCTGATGCTCGCGCTGCCCGGCTCCGCGTACGTCTACCAGGGCGAGGAGCTCGGCCTGCCGGACGTCACCGACCTGCCCGACGAGGTCCGCCAGGACCCGTCCTTCTTCCGCCAGGCCGGCCAGGACGGCTACCGCGACGGCTGCCGGGTGCCGATCCCGTGGTCCGGCACCGAGGCCCCGTACGGCTTCGGACCGGCCGCCGGCGGGCCGTCCTGGCTGCCGCAGCCCGCCGAGTGGGCCGGGCTCAGCGTCGAGGCGCAGACCGGCGACCCGTCCTCCACGCTGGAGCTCTACCGCAGCGCGCTGGCCGTGCGCAGGGCGCAGCCCGACCTCGGCGCCGGCACCGGGGTCGAGTGGCTGGACGCCCCCGAGGGCACCCTCGCCTTCCGGCGCGGCTCCTTCGTCTGCACGGTGAACACCACCGGCGAGCCGGTGCGGATACCCGCCCCCGGCCGGCTGCTGCTCTCCTCGACCGAACTCGGGGTGGACGGCGGCGAGACCGTGCTCGCACCGGACAGCACCGGCTGGTGGGCGGTCTGACGTGGGTGCAATAGGCTCTGGGCCCGTGACTACGGCGCGACTCTCAGACATCGCGGCGCAGGCGGGGGTCAGCGAAGCCACCGTCTCCCGCGTGCTCAACGGCAAGGCGAACGTCTCCGCGGCCACCAGGCAGACCGTCCTGGCGGCGCTCGACGTGCTCGGCTACGAGCGGCCGACCCGGCTGCGCCAGCGCAGTGCGGGCCTGATCGGGCTGATCACACCGGAGTTGAGCAACCCGATCTTCCCCGCGCTGGCCCAGGTGATCGAGCAGGTGCTGAGCCGGCACGGGTTCACCCCGGTGCTGTGCACCCAGACGCCCGGCGGGTCCACCGAGGACGAACTGGTCGAGATGCTGGTCGACCGGGGGGTGGCGGGCATCGTCTTCGTCTCCGGTCTGCACGCCGACTCCACGGCCGACCACGACCGCTACGCCCGGCTGTCCGGGCGCGGGGTGCCGTTCGTGCTGATCAACGGCTACAGCGAGAAGATCGAGGCGCCGTTCATCTCGCCGGACGACCGCTCCGCGATGTGGATGGCCGTCCAGCACCTGGCCGAGCTCGGGCACGAGCGGATCGGCCTGGCGGTCGGGCAGCGGCGGTACGTGCCGGTGCTGCGCAAGATCGAGGGCTTCACGGCGGCGATGCGCGAGGTGCTCGGGCGCAGCCGGGAGGAGGCCGAGGACCTCGTCCACCACACGCTGTTCAGCGTGGAGGGCGGGCACGCGGCGGCCGGCGCCCTGCTCGACAAGGGCTGCACGGCGATCGTCTGCGGCAGCGACATGATGGCGCTCGGCGCGATCCGGGCGGTCCGCCAGCGCGGGCTGTCGGTGCCGCAGGACGTCTCGGTGGTCGGCTTCGACGACTCGCCGCTGATCGCCTTCACCGAGCCGCCGTTGACCACCATCCGCCAGCCGGTCGAGGCGATGGCGACGGCGGCGGTGGACGCGCTGCTGGAGGAGGTCGGCGGGAACTCCGCCCAGCGCGGGGAGTTCATGTTCCAGCCGGAGCTGGTGATGCGCGGGTCCACCGGGGCCTGCGCGCGCTGAGAACGGGTGGTCCGGGCGGACCGGGCCGACCGACGGGCCCCGGAGGGCGGTTGCTCTCCGGGGCCCGTCGGCGTGCTGTGCCCGGGGGCGGTCGGTCCGGATCTGTCAGATCGGCCGGTCCGGTCGGCCGGCGGTCGGTCGGACCGGCTGGGTGTACGGGCACGCCGGAGCCCCGGGAGGAGCGGAGGCTCCTCCCGGGGCTCCGGCGTCAGCCGTCGGCGGCCGCGCGGTCCCTGGTCGCTCAGACCCGGCCGGCGAAGTCCGGGGCCCAGTTGGCGACGGTCTGGAGACGGACGCCCGAGCTCGGGTTGGCGGCCTCGACGTACTGGCCGTTGCCGATGTAGATGGCGACGTGGTAGACGCCCGAGTCCTGGCCGTTGTTGGACCAGAACAGCAGGTCGCCCGGCTGCAGGCTGTCCAGCGAGACGTGGGTGCTGGCGGCGGCCTGGTCGGCGGCGACGCGCGGGATGTTGATGCCCGCGGCGCGCAGCGCGGCCTGGGTCAGGCCGGAGCAGTCCCAGCCGCCGTTGCCGGTGCCGCCGTAGACGTACGCCTGGCCGACCTTCGACTGGGCGAAGGAGACCGCGGCGGCCATGCTGCCGGAGGCGGCCGGGGCCGGGGCCGGGGTCTGCGCCTGGGCGGCGGGCTTCGACGCGGGCTTGGTGGCGGACGGCTTCCTCTGGGCGGTCGGCTTGGCGTTCACGGCACCGCCGTTCGAGGCCTGGCCGGCCTTCTTCGAGCGGTCGAACCAGGTGAAGTCCGAGCCGGACTTGGCGGCGGAGCCGTCGGCCTGGGCCGAGGTGCCGTCACCGAAGGTCAGCTGCTGGCCCGGGTAGATGGTGTCCGGGCCCTCGGTCAGGGTGCTGCGGTTGAGGTCGTACAGCCGCTGCCAGCCGCCCTGGACGTTGTGCTTGTCGGCGATCGAGGACAGCCAGTCGCCGTCGACGACGGTGTAGCCGCCGGCCTGGGCCTGCGCCTGGCGCTTCTGGGCCCAGGTGCTGTCGGCGGACGGGGCGGAGGCGGCCGCGGCGTCGTCGGAGGCCTGGGCCTGGTCCTGCGCGGGGGCGGCGGGCTTCGCGGCCGGCTTGCTCGGGGCGGCCGGCTTGGCGGCGGGCTTGGCCGCGGGCTTGGCCGCGGTGGAGCCGGCCGAGGTGTCGACGGTGGGCGCGGCGCCGCCCTTGGTCAGACCGGCCTGGACGGAGCAGACCGGCCAGGCGCCGGGGCCCTGCGAGGCGAGGACCTTCTCGGCGACGGAGATCTGCTGGTCCTTGGTGGCCTGGTCGGCCTGCGGCGCGTAGCTGGTGCCGCCGAAGGCGGCCCAGGTGCTGGAGGTGAACTGGAGGCCGCCGTAGAAGCCGTTGCCGGTGTTGATGCTCCAGTTGCCGCTGCTCTCGCACTGGGCGACCTTGTCCCAGGTGGCGACGGAGGCGGCGTTCGCGGTGCCGGTGGTGAGGCAGGGGACGGTGAGGCCGACGCCGGCGACGCCGAGGGCGGCGATCACGCGACGGGTGCGGCTGGACAGGCGGTTGCCGTTGGAAGGCAGCATGAAGACGCGGTCCTCTCCCACGCCTGCGAGGTGAGCTGTCGGATTCGGGCTGGAGTTGCCCGGCCGCGCTGTGGGCGCGGCTTCACCCCTAGCCCTGGACCGTTCCGGAAAACGGTCCGGGGCGACTTACCTGTGGTTCCCCCGCTCCTGCCGTGATGCGATTTCGCGCTGCCAGGACATCCGACGGCAGGACTCGGCGTCGCGGATGAACTGGGTCCGTGTGGTCACGAACGGGGAGCACGTTAAGCAGACTTAAGTTAAAACTGCAAATACCTGTGATGCGCATCACGGTTTAGTGGAAAACGTCAAATGGGCCGTAATTCATGATCGTAAATGATCGTTTTCCGGCAATATCGCAGCGGATTCTCATAACTGGCTCCGCCTCAGAAAAGAGGTGACGGAGCGTTGGGGCACAAGGGGCGCGCGCCCGAGGCGCGGGGGAGCGGTAGTGAATCGCGCGCTGGGGAACGCGCCCGTCATTCGCCGAGTGTCCATTGACAAATGAGCTGGAAACGGACATTGCGCCGCATTGCCCGCTTAGCGCACCAGCGGGGTGAATCGGAACACGGCGAAAGGGCCCGGAACGAGGTCGTTCCGGGCCCTTTCGGCAGTGCGGGTCCGCCGGCGGTGGCCGACGGGCGTTCAGTGGGTCGTGCTAGCCCTCCACGGGCCCTTCGGCGGCCGCGTGGGCGCGTCGGGAGCCCTCCCCGGCCCCGACGGTGGCCGCGGCCTCCGCCTCCGCCTCGGCGAGCTCCTCCGCCGTCGGCACCGGCAGGGCGGCCAGGTAGGTGGAGGCGATCAGCTGGCCGACCGTTGGGTAGGCGCCCAGCGGCGCGGCCGACGGGCAGCCGGTCTCCTCGGCGGCCGTGGCGAGCAGCTCCGGGTCCGCCTCCGGGCCGATGACGAGCGGGGCCAGGGCCGGGCGCTCGGAGCCGGTCTCCCGGAGGTGGCCGACGGCGGCGGCGACCGAGCCGGGCACGTCGAGCGCGGCGGCGACGACCGGCACGGCCAGTCGGGCGGCCAGCAGCACGCCGGTGATCCCGGCCGCGGCGGCCGCGTCCTCGCCGCCGACGGTGGTCAGGACCACGCCGTCCGCGGCGGTCGCGATGGCGAACAGCCGGGCCCGGTCGGCCCGCGCCAGCCCGGCCTCGGACAGCCGGACGTGGACGGCCTCGGCCAGCAGCGGGTGCGGGCCCAGCGCGTCGGTGACGGTCGCGCCGTACTGGGCGGCGAGGGCGTGAAGCCCGGTCAGGAAGTCGTGCGGGCCCGGGACCAGCGGCACCACCACGGGCGTCGGCAGTCCGGCCTCGGCGGCCGCCTCCAGCAGCTCCGCGACGGTGCGCTCCTGCGGGTCCGCGGCCGCGGCGTCGGCGGCCGGGAGGTAGCCGACCGCGGCCTGGACGCCGGTGTGCTCACTGCGGACGATCGAGAGGAGTTCCTCGACGACCGAACGGGACTCGGGCCCCGCGGTCGCGGGTACGGCGAGCACCAGGGCCGGCGAGCCGGTGCGGATCTCGGGGCGCTCGGGGCGGCGGTGGCGCCCCCGCGCACGGGAACCTGGAGTGCGGACGGGCAGTGGCGCGCCCGGGATGGCTGCGGTGCTCATGCCGGAGATCGTAGGACATCTGCCCGTCAGGCCTGCAGTCGGCTGCCGTACGGGCTTCGGGCGGTCGCGGTGCGGAGGTCGTGCCCCGGCCGCTCCGGTCCGGGGCGATTGCCCACAATCCGGACATTCATCGCCCAAGCCCCGTACGGAGCCCTTCAGTTGCCCTGACGTGTCCCGCGGGGTGGCGCGTTGCACCGGGGTCGCGTGAGATGTCTCACAGCCGCCGGGCGGCCTGACGGAGGGTCACGGGAGGGCGACTCCCGGCATTCGAAGATCAACATTCAGCGGGGAACCGCTCACGGCCGGTTATGGACGAACCGTCGATTCAGTCGCCTATGTCCGTTTACGTACCGTCAGGAGAAGGGTCCGTGAAGAGTTCGCGGCGACCGTCGAAAAGCCTCGTGCACCTGCAATGTCCCGTGCTGATGCACGTGCACTGCGGCTATCATCACGTCAAGTGAGGCGTTGTGCCGGGCCGGTACGGGGCCGGTCCGTTCGTTCGGCGGGTGCCGGGGCGCCGCGCTGGACGACAACTCCGGAGCTCTTCGGGAGACTTCTATGCACGACTCGCAGGACACGCACGGTTCCGACCACGCCCACAACGGGATGGCCGCCGCCGACCTCACGGGGGTGGTCTGGCAGAAGAGCCGGCACAGCAACTCCCAGGGAAACTGCGTCGAGTTCGCGGCCCTGCCGGGCGGCGACGTGGCGATGCGCAACTCCCGCTTCCCGGACGGCCCGGCGCTCATCTACACCCGGGCCGAGATCGCGGCCCTGCTGCTGGGTGCCAAGGACGGGGAGTTCGACCACCTCGCGGTCTGACCGGCCGCTGCTCCACCATCGGGGGGCCGTCGTGGGTGCTGACACCACGACGGCCTTTGTCTTTGTCCGGGCCCGGAGCCGGAGTGCCCGGAGTGGGAGTGCCCGGAGCGGGAGTGTCCGGTGTGGGAGCGCCCGGAGTGGGAGCGGGCAGCCGCCTTCGGCGCACTGATCACGTCCCGGCCCGGCGCGCGGGCGGGCCGGAGGTCCCGGGGTGTGGTCCTCCCGGGTCGTTCCTCGGCCGGCCTGGGCCACGGGGCGGGCCCTAGGCCGAGCGCCGGTGCCGTCCACCGATCTCGACCCGGCCGGCCGGCGCGGTGCCGTCGAGCAGGGTGGCGTCCAGTCCGTTGCCGCAGCCGGTCTCCGCCTCGAACACGGCCCAGACCACCTTGCCGCTGCCCAACGGGTGCCAGCCCCAGGAGCGGCTGAACGACTCCACCAGGTGCAGTCCGCGGCCCGATTCGGCGACGAAGTCCGCCTCCCGGGCCACCGGGCCGGCACTGCTCGGGTCGCTCACCGCGCAGACCACCTGGGGGGCGCGGTGCACCAGGCTTATTCGGATCGGCAGCCGCCCTTCCGGGGTCGGCTGTATGGGAAAGTCGTACTCGCCCAGGGCGTCGCCCGAGGGGTCGGGCCGTGCGCCGATCGCATGCCGGAGCGCGTTGGTCACGAGTTCCGAGGCCACCAGGGCGACGTCGTCGAACAGCTCCATCAGGCCCCAGCGCTGGAGCGAGGCCCGGGCGAAGTCGCGTGCGGTTCTCACGGCTTCGAAGCGAGGAGCGAGCGTACAGGTGACCACATGGGGGTCAACTGCCAAAGCCGTACCGGTGCTCATGAAGAGCTCCTCCCATAAGGGGGCGGACACGGCTGGACCCGCCGGGGTCATGCCGGTCACCTCCGACTCGCTCGGCCGCTCGGCCGCCCCCTCGACCAGGCGCGCGCGCACTCGAACGCCCGATGGCGCGGGGGACGCCGTCGGGCCGGTGCACGGAGTCGCGCGTGGGGTCGACGCGGAGCCCGCGGGATTGCCAGGGATGTGCAGGTGCACGTGCACCATGGTGGTGTGCGCTCACTGCAGATGCAAGAGTCGATTCACGTGCAGTCGCACTATTGGCATATGCAAGCGCCGGATGCACGTGCATCCTGGTGTGCGGAGTGCGGAACTGATAGGAACATCCGTCAGTATCGGCACCGTGAGCGCTCAACTGATGGCAGACTGTGCGCTGTTTGCCCTAGGTGGAGGTTTCGACCGCATGACCACAGTTCAGCCGGGCGGCGGCTCGATGGTCCGCCGGATCCTCCTCGGCTCGCAGTTGCGGCGCCTGCGAGAGGCGCGCGGCATCACCCGAGAGGACGCGGGCTACGCGATCCGCGCGTCCGAATCCAAGATCAGTCGCATGGAGCTCGGCCGGGTCAGCTTCAAGGAGCGCGACGTCGCCGACCTGCTGAGTCTCTACGGCGTCGACGACGGCCTGGAGCGGGAGGCCCTGCTCGGCCTGGTCCGCGAGGCCAACAAGTCCGGCTGGTGGCACAGCTTCAACGACGTGCTGCCGGGCTGGTTCCAGACCTACGTCGGCCTGGAGGAGGCCGCCCAGCTGATCCGCACCTACGAGGTGCAGTTCATCCCCGGACTGTTGCAGTCCGAGGAGTACGCACGGGCGGTTTTCGGCCAGAGTCGGCCGGTCATCAGCGAGGAGGAGGTCGAGCGCCGGGTCAGTCTCCGGCTGCGCCGCCAGAAGCTGCTGACCGAGGGCGCCAGTCCGCGTCTGTGGGCGGTCATCGACGAGGCGGCGCTGCGCCGGCCGGTCGGCGGGCCCAAGGTGATGCGCGGCCAGGTCCAGTACCTGATCGACGTCGCCGAGCAGGCCAACGTGGTCATCCAGGTCATGCCGTTCCGCTTCGGCGCGCACGCGGGCGAGTCCGGGGCGTTCACGATCCTGCGCTTCCCGGAGCAGGACCTCGCGGACGTGGTCTACCTGGAGCAGCTCACCAGCGCGCTCTACCTGGACAAGCGGGACGACGTCGACGCGTACGTCCAGGTCATGGAGCGGCTCTGCGTGGACAGCCTCACGCCGGAGCGCACCATAGACCTGCTCTCCTCGATCCTCAAGGAACGCTGAGCAACTCCTGGGCGGGGGACGGGAGATCCTCCCGCTCCCGCCCGGGAGGCGGCTCGTCCGCACGGCAGCCCGAGTCGGCCGCAGGCCCCGTCAACCGCGGGCCCGCGGCCGTTCGCGTTCCGGCGGCAGCGGCTGCGGCGGGCGGCCCAGTTCCCAGGGCAGGTCGTAGCGGCGGAACAGGTCGGCCCGGATCGGCGCCAGCGGGATCTCCGCGCCCGGCAGCAGCACCCCGATGCAGCCGCCCATCAGCGCACTGCGCAGCACCGCGTGTTCGGCGACCGGGTCCGGTGCGCCCCAGTCGACGAGCAGGCCCTGGAGGATCGCGCCGAGCTGCTGCTGCTCCGGATCCTGGACGAAGGCGCCGGTGTCCGGATCGAGGATGAGCGCCAGGTGCGAGCGCATCACCCGGGGGTGGTCCAGGGCCAGGGTGAGGACGGCGTCTATCGCGCGGGCCAGCCGTCCGGCGGGGGTGGCGTCCGGCGCCAGCTCGGCCAGGGCGCCGGAGAGCGACTGGTGCATCAGCCGGTGCGTCGCGGCCTGCATCAGCAGTCGTTTGCCGTCGAAGTAGTACGAGAGCAGACCGCGGGCGAGGCCGGCCCGTTCGGCGATGTCGGTCAGCGTGGTGCCCGCGTAACCGTGCTGGTCAACCAGTTCGACGGTGGCGCGCATGATGCGTCGGCGGGAGCGTTGCCGCATCTCCTCGTTGACCGAATCCCCGCGAGGTGCCATCGTGTCTGCTCCGAACGTTCGTTGACTCCGGGCCAATATACTTGCGGAGCCGCAGTCGCGCCGTGGAACCGTGCGTCCTCACGCGGGCGCCGCCCGGGCGGCCGGTACAGAGACGGCCGGCTCCACCAACACGGGGGTTTGGTGGAGCCGGCACCAGTGCCCGACGGCCGGGAGGCCGTTCGGGGCGGAGCCAGTGGGTCAGCGCTCGGTCAGGACTTCGGTCCGGGCCACGGACGGCGCGGCGGACGGGTAATCATAATCCGGCACCGGAGCGGGAGTTGCCCGGCGGCGTCGGTCCACCAGGGCGCCGGTCGCGGCGACGACCAGACCGATCAGCGCGACCGCGGTGACCAGGACCAGCGCCGGCCGGTAGCCGTCCAGCTGGGCCTGCGGGCTGTCGCCGCCCGCGCTCCCGGCCGTGAGCATCGCGGTCACCCCGGCCAGCACCACCGCGGTGCCGACCTGGATCGCGGTGTTCACCAGCCCCGAGGCCAGCCCCTGCTCCTCGTCCGCCACCCCGTCGGTGGCGGCGATGTTCACCGAGGGGAAGGCCAGCGCGAAGCCCACGCCGAGCAGCAGCATCGAGGGCAGCACCAGGACCGGGTACGAGCTGTGCTCGTCCAGGCGCAGGAACAGGGCGAAGGCTCCGGTCAGGGCCAGCAGGCCGATCGGCAGCAGCCGGCCGGTGCCGAAGCGGTCCACGATCGGGCCCATGAACGGGGCCGAGAGCGCGATGAAGGCGCCGGCCGGCAGCAGGCCCAGGGCCATCTCCAGGGCCGACCAGCCGAGCAGGTGCTGGAGGTAGAGCGTGACGACGAACTGGAAGCCGCCGTACGCCCCGGCCATCGCGAAGGCGACGATGTTGGCCCGGGCCACCGAGCCGTTGCGGAAGATGCCGAGCCGGACCAGCGGGTGGGCGGCGCGGCTCTCGGCGAGCAGGAAGGCGGCGGCCAGCGCGGCCACCACGACCAGCGAGCCGAGGGTGCGCAGGCTCAGCCAGCCGGCGCCCTGGGCCTCGGTCACGGTGAAGACCAGCAGGAGTACGGTCGCGGTTCCGGTGATCGCGCCCAGCACGTCGTAGCCGCCCTTGGCGGGCTCCTCGACCGGGCGGGGGAGCAGCCGGACGGCGAACACCAGGGCGAGCAGGGCGACCGGGACGGGCATCAGGAAGGTCCAGCGCCAGCCGACCGAGGTGAGCAGTCCGCTCAGCACCAGGCCGAGCGAGAAGCCGCTGGCGCCGCAGGTGGTGTAGATCGACAGCGCCCGGTTGCGGGCCGGGCCCTCCGCGAAGGTCGTGGTGATGATCGAGAGGCCGGCGGGGGCGGTGAAGGCGGCGCTGACGCCCTTGAGGAAGCGGGCCGCGATCAGCAGGCCGCCGTCGTCGACCAGCCCGCCGACCAGTGAGGCGGCGGCGAAGACGCCGAGGGCGACCAGGAAGACCCGGCGGCGGCCGAGCAGGTCGGCGGCGCGGCCGCCGAGCAGCAGCAGGCCGCCGTAGCCGAGCACGTAGCCGGAGACCACCCACTGCAGGGTGGAGGTGGAGAGGTGCAGTTCGGAGCCGATGGAGGGGAGGGCGACGCCCACCATCGAGACGTCCAGGGCGTCCAGGAACATGGCGGCGCAGAGCACGAGCAGGGTGCCCCAGAGGCGGGGTGTCCAGTTCAACCCGCTGGTTGACGGAGCGTCGGGAGACGTGGCGGTCGCGGTGGTCATGGGGAGGACAGTACATGCACGTGCATTCAATGCAAATGAATTAGATGTGAACGCATAAATTTACGATGCACGTGCTAACCTGGCGGGGTGGCTGAACTCGACCCCCTCGAAGCCTCGGCGGAGGCCGGTCTGATCGCGGAATGGCGCGAGCTGCTGGCCCGGCACGCCTCGACCGTCTGCGCGCTCGACCGTGAGCTCGGCGAGAAGTACGGGCTGGGCATGAGCGAGTTCGAGGTGCTGGAACGCCTGGTGGAGGGCTTGGTGGCCGACGGCCGACAGGCCCTGCGGTCCAGCGAGCTGGGGCCGACCGTCCACCTGAGCCAGAGCGCGCTCTCCCGGCTGATCGCCCGCCTGGAGAAGAGCGGGCTGGTGACCCGGGCGATGTGCGAGAGCGACCGGCGGGGCATCATGATCGCCCTCACTCCGGCCGGGCGGGAGCGCTACGACCAGGCCCGGCCGCTCCACCGGGAGGTGCTCGGACAGACCCTCGGCGGCCGGTTCGCCCCGCTCTGTGGGGAGTCCCGGAACCAGGACTGACGCCACCTCAACTGTGCTGTGCGGTGCTTGTGTTCCATGCCCTGTCGGTTGTCGTCGGCGGTCTCAGAGCAGTGAGTGCAGCCCCGGCGCGGCGGCCAGCAGGACGACCGCGGCGGGCGCGGCCAGTGCGACGGCGGTCAGCCGCAGCCGGTGCGGGACGGAGAGCCGGGGGCGGCCCGCGAGCAGTCGGTCCACCCGCTTCGGGGACTGCGCCAGACCGGGCGGGCAGGAACCGAACACCCCGCGGTCCAGGTTGAGTTCGGCGAGCGCGAGGGCGGTGGTGTGCCGCCCGTGCCGGCGGGCGGCCCGGTCGTCGGCCGCCAGCTCGACCAGCTCCGCCACCTGGTCCCGGAAGGCCCGGAACACCCGGACGCCGGGGAAGCCGGAGGCGAGCGCCTGGGCGAACTGCTGCAGCCAGTGGTGCCGGGCGCGGACGTGGCCGCGCTCGTGGCTCAGCACGGCCGCCAACTCCCGGTCGGTGAGCTGCTGGAGGGCGCCGGTGGTGACCACCAGGCGGGAGTTCGGGCCGGGCAGCGACCAGGCCTCGGGGCGGACGTTCTCCAGCACCACCAGCCGCTCCCGGCGGCTCCGGGCGGCTTCGATCGCCTCGGGCAACTCCGGCGCTCTGGTCGCCAGTTGGGCGTGCCGACGGGAGCGCAGGGCCTTGGCCGTACGGACCTCGCGGGTGAGCGCCAGCACCGTCTGCAGCGCCCCCGCGGCCAGCACCGCGGCGCACAGCCGGCCCCAGCCCTCGGCGTCCTGGAGGCCGTAGGCGGCCTCCACGCCGTACGGGGCGCCGGAGAACACCCAGGCGCGCAGCGCGGGCTCGGCGGCGGAGGCGGCGAGGACCAGGCCCAGGGCGCAGCACAGCAGGACGGCCACCACGACGCACTGCCACACCAGCAGGGCCAGCACCGGTTCGCGCTCCACCCAGCGGGCCCGGGCCAGCAGCCGGGGCACCACGGTGGCGAGCAGCAGGCCGAGCAGCAGCAGGCCGGTCAGGGCAGTCATCGCATGGGCTCCCCGAGTACGCACGGAGCGCGACAGCGCGCTCCCTGCCAACCTATGCGCTGGCAACGCCCGGTGGAACGGCTTTCGGCGGGCCAGTGACCAACGCCACGCGCCGGTCCCGGGTCGGGCCGCGCTGGGTCGGGCGAGCCGGGAGCGTCACATGGTCAGGAGCATGGCGAACATGCCGATCCCCATGGCCAGTCGGCAGGCCTGCGGCAGGCCGGTGGTACCGACGACGAGGGTCCCGGCCGGGGTGCGCAGCAGCCGGGCGCCGGTCCAGAGCGCGTAGCCGCCGAAGTAGAGCAGCAGGGCGCCGGTCAGCAGGGGCGCTCCGGCGGCGGCGGGGTGGTGGTGGCCGGCGGGGGAGACGGTCATCGCCAGGGCCAGGTACGTCATGGCGAGAGCGCCGACCGCGTGGTGCAGCCGGTGGCCGCGGCCGCGGGGCGTCTGCAGGGCGGCGAGCAGGAAGACGGCCGCCGGGAGCCCGAACAGCACGGCCCAGACGGCGGCCGGGACGGTGGCGCCGGTGACGGCCATCGCCGCCATGCCGAGCCCCATCAGGGCCTCGGCGGCGTCGGACTCCCGGGCGAGCGGCGGGTGGGCGCGGTGCGCGCCGTGGGGCGCGGCGGCACAGGAGGGGTGCCGAAGGCGGGGCAGGCAGGTGGCGCCGGCGGTCGCGGTGAGGAGGGCGAGGAGCCAGTTGACCAGGGTGGGTCCGTGCAACGGCGGCCTCCCGGGGCGCGGACGATCGTCCCGTCCACGATCACCGCTCCGCCCCCGGCGGGGCCAGGGCGCGTACGGGGGCGCACAGTGGTGACCGGCGTGGTGCGATCCACCCGGTGAGACCCACGCCCCCCCGAGCGCCCCCGTACCGGCGGCTCAGCCCTGGAGCCGCCCCGAGGCGACGATCCGCCTGAGGAACTGCCGGGTCCGCTCCTGCTGCGGATCGCCGAACACCTGCTCCGGCGGCCCCTGTTCGAGCACCACCCCGCCGTCCAGGAAGCAGACCTGGTCGGCGACCTCGCGGGCGAACCCCATCTCGTGGGTGGAGAGGACCATCGTCATCCCCTGCTCCTTGAGGTCCCGCACCACCGACAGCACCTCCCCGACCAGCACCGGGTCGAGCGCCGCGGTGATCTCGTCGAGCAGCAGCAGCCGCGGCCCGGCCGCCAGCGCCCGGACGATGGCGACCCGTTGCTGCTGTCCGCCGGAGAGCCGGTCCGGGTACTCCCGGGCCTTGGCCGCCAGCCCGAGCCGGTCCAGCAGCGCGAGCGCCTTCTCCTCGGCCTCCGCCCGTCCGACCCGGTGCACCCGGCGCGGGGCGAGCGTGACGTTCTCCAGCACCGTCATGTGCGGGAACAGGTTGTACGACTGGAACACCACCCCGATCCGGCGCCGCACGGCGTCCTCGTCGGCGCGCGGGTCGGTGATCTCCTCGCCGTCCAGGAAGATCGCGCCGTCGTCGATCCCCTCCAGCAGGTTGACGCACCGCATCAGGGTGGACTTCCCGGAGCCGGACGCCCCGATCAGCGCCGTCACCGAGTGCTCGGGCACCGCGAGGCCGACGTCGCGCAGCACCACCTGGTCGCCGAAGCTCTTGCGCACCGACTCCAGCCGGAGCACCTCCGTCCCGGTCACACCGCACCCCCCTGCAGCTGCCGACGGTTCATCCGCCCGGTCAGCCAGTCGGCGAACCGGGTCAGCGGAACGGTCAGCACGATGAACACCAGCCCCGCCACCAGGTACGGCGTGAAGTTGAAGGAGTGCGCCGCGATGATCTTCGCGGCGTACACCGCGTCGATCGCGCCGCCGATCGAGACCAGCCCGGTGTCCTTCTGGAGGCTCACCAGGTTGTTGAGCAGCGGCGGCACCACCCGCCGTACCGCCTGCGGCAGCACCACGAACCGCATGGCCTGCGCGTTGGTCAGCCCCAGCGAGCGCGCCGCGGCCCGCTGGCTGGGGTGCACCGACTCGATGCCGGAGCGGAACACCTCCGACACATACGCCGAGTACGTCAGCACCAGCGCGGCCCCGCCGAGCAGCAGCGGATCGGTGGTCACCCCGGTGAGGCGCAGCGCCGGAACCCCGGTGATCATCACCAGCAGGCAGATGATCATCGGCAGCCCGAGGAAGAAGTCCACGTACGCGGTGGCCAGCAGCCGCACCGGCAGGAAGACCGGCCCGCGCAGCGTCCGCAGCACCGCCAGTAGCAGCCCGAAGACCATGATCAGCACCCCGCAGCCGAGCATCAGCTCCAGGTTGAGCCGCAGTCCGCGGAGCACCTCGGGCAGCGCCTGGCGGGCGTAGTCCAGGTTGAAGAAGGTCCGCCGGGTCACCGCCCAGCCGGGGGAGTTGACGACCAGCAGGTAGAGCGCGACGGCCGTCAGCAGGGTCGAGGCGGTGGCGACCAGCGCCGAGCGGCGGGCCCGGGCCCGCCGGTACGCCTCGTGCGCGAGCCGCCGCTCGGACGGGCGGTACCCGTCCTCCCCGGCCGGGGAGGCGGACCCGGCCGCGGCTGCGGCGGTGTCGACCGGCCCGGGCGGGCCCGCCTCCGCACTCACTTGAGCACCGGCGCCGAGACGGCGTCCGACAGCCACTGCTTCTCCAACCCGGCCAGCGTCCCGTCCGCGCGCAGCGCGTCCACCGCCTGCGACACGCACGGCGTCAGCCGGGAGCCCTTGTCCAGCACCAGCCCGAACTGCTCGGCCTTCGAGGCGGATGCGAACTGCCCCACCACCTGGGCCTCAGGCACCTCGGCGCCGGTGATGTAGAACGCCGTCGGCAGGTCGACGACCAGCGCCTCCACCTGACCGTTCTTCAACGCGGCCTTGGCCAGGTCGTTGGAGTCGAACACGGCCGGCTGGGTGCTCGGCTTGATGGTGTCGGTGATGGTGTCCAGGCTCGTGGTGCCGACCTGGGCGCCCAGCTTGGCGCCCTTGAGGTCGGCGACGCTCTTCGCCCCCGCCGCCTTGGAGCCCTTCAACGCGATGACGGCCTGGCGCACGTCGTAGTAGCCGGAGGAGAAGTCAACCGCCTGCTTGCGCTCGTCACTGATGGACACCTGGTTGATGTCGAAGTCGAAGTCCTTGGCACCCGGCGCGGTCGCCTTGCCGAACGGCGCGACCACCCAGCCGACCTTGTCCTTCGGGTAGCCCAGCTTCTCCGCCACCGCGTACGCCACGGCCGACTCGAAGCCCTTCCCGTTCTCCGGCTTGTCCTCGGAGAACCAGGGGTCGTACGCCGGCTTGTCGGTGCCGACGGTCAGCTTCCCGGCGGTCCGGGTGGCCAGCGCCCCCGGCGCGCAACCCGCGGCCGCGCCCGCGGTGCCCGGGGCGCCGGAGGCGGCGGCCCCGTCGGACTTGGCGTCCTGCGGCGCGCACCCGGAGAGCACGGCGGCGACGACCGCGAGCGCGGCGAGGGGCAGGGCGGTGGACGGCTTGCGGAGGCTCATGGCAGGGCTCCAGGGGAGGACCGGGCGGGACGGGGGGAGGGGCCAGGGGTGCTGCGGGCCGGACCGGGCGGGCCGCTTCCCGGCGGGTCACTTCCCCCGGTGGCGGCGCCGGAACACACACGGCATGGTCGGCGTACGGGCCCGCGTCCGCGGCGCCCCGGGCCGGATCAGCGACAGCGGCGGCAGTGGCAGCGGCTGTGCGGGCGGCGGCAGGGACAACAGGCCTGCTGACGGGAGGGCGCCCGGAACGGGTTGTCATGGCGCTCGGCCACCGTGATCACCTCCGGGAGCATGCGGGGAGGTTCGCATCAGGACGGCACGGCTGTCCAGAACATCCAGGAAACCGTCCACATGCCGGACAACCGGGGCTCCGGCGGAGAATCCGGGGCCGGAGCGGCGGCACACGGGAGGTTTGCCGGTTCGGACCCCCTTGAACGGGAGAACCTTTCGTACTTATGGTGTCCTCGTTGAAATAACTCCTGTCGAAGTGAGTCCACGATGCAGAATCTTTCGCCAAGGCTCGCTGCGGCGGCCGACGCCCCGGCCTCGACCCTCGCCGCTCACCCGGCGTGGCTGCGCCTGAAGGAGGCCGTCGAGACGCTGCGCCCGCTGCAGTCCAAGGACGGCTCCATCGACCTGTCCGCGGTCCAGCGCCACACCGTCGACCCGCTGGTCGCCGACGTCCGGGCGTCCATCGAGGAGCTCGCCCCGCACTTCCCGCACGACGCCGCCTACCTGAAGGCCGTCGACGCGGACCTCGCCAAGTGGGCCGACACCGGCTACCGCGAGCCCGACTTCCTGGACTCGCTGCTCGCCTTCCAGCCCGCCGAGCAGCGTGAGGACGGCCTGGAGCACCTCGTCGTCTTCCCGATGTACACCCAGAACGGCAACCCGGACCGCAACCTGGAAGCCGTCCTGCTGAGCGTGGTCTGGCCCGAGTGGCTGGACGAGCTGGAGCGCACCCGGTTCGACAACCCGATGTTCGTGCCGATCACCTTCACGGACTTCACGGCCGGCTACGACACCAACTCCGCCGTGCTCTTCCCCGAGACGGTCGCCGTGCGCAAGGCGCCGGAGCGCTTCACCTGGGGCGGCATCTTCTGCGACCGCGAGGCCGCCCGCTTCCGCGCCGTCACCACCAGCGCCGTCCAGCAGCTCGGCCTGGAGATCCCGGCCGACGCCGAGGGCCTGCTCGAGGACCAGCAGCGCGCCCAGGAGACCTTCGTGCTGTGGGACCTCGTCCACGACCGCACCCACAGCCACGGCGACCTGCCGTTCGACCCCTTCATGATCAAGCAGCGCAGCCCGTTCTGGATGTACGGCCTGGAGGAGCTCCGCTGCGACCTCACCACCTTCAAGGAGGCGGTGCAGCTGGAGACCGAGGGCAACCCGCACGCCCGCGACGTCCAGTACGCGATCCTCTTCGACCGGCTGTTCCGCTTCCCGGTCAGCGGCGACCGCGTCCGCAACTACGACGGCATGGGCGGCCAGCTGCTCTTCGCGTACCTGCACAAGCACGACGCGCTGCGCTGGCGCGACAACCGCCTCACCATCGACTGGGAGCGCGCCCCGCAGGTCACCAACGCCCTCTGCGCCGACATCGAGACCCTCTACCGCGACGGCATCGACCGGCCCAAGCCGGCCCACTGGATCGCCGCCTACGAGCTGGTCTCCCGCTACCTCACCCCGCACCCGGCCTCCACCTGGGCCAAGGGCCCCGAGGCCCTCCCGCTCGACCTCACCGACGGCAAGGCCCTGAACAAGGCGCTGTGCGACGCCGTGCTCCCGGACGAGTTCCCGCTGAGCATGTTCTACGAGGCCCTGTCCAAGAAGCTCCGCGGCGTCATCGCCGCCACCGCCGGCATCACCGGCGCCGGTATCCAGGGAGTCGCCGCGTGACCACCAACCCCTCCACCAAGCTGGCCGGCAAGGTCATCGCGGTCGCCGGAGCCAGTGGCCCGGCCGGCCAGGCCGTGCTGCGCCGCCTCGCGGCCGAGGGCGCCACCGTGATCGGTGCCGACATCGACCCCCGGCGCCTGGAGTCCGCCCTGGACGCCACCCGGGTCGCGGTGCGCGGAGCGAAGGTGAGCGGTCAGGTGATCGACCTCCTCGACCCGCAGGAGGTCCACGACTGGGCCGACCACCTGGAGGCCGAGCACGGCCACGTCGACGGCGTGTTCCACCTGGTCGGGGGCTGGCGCGGCAGCAAGACCTTCTTCGACAGCCGTCTGGACGACTGGGACTTCCTGCACGACACCGTCGTGCGCACCCTCCAGCACACCTCGCTGGCCTTCCAGCCCGCGCTGGTCCGCAGCTCCGCCGGCCGCTACGCCATGATCTCCGCCGCGGCAGCGCACAAGCCCACCGCGGGCGGAGCCGCCTACGCGGCGGCCAAGGCCGCCACCGAGGCCTGGACCCTCGCGATGGCCGACTCCTTCAAGAAGGAGACCACCTCCCCGGACGGCGAGCCCACCGCCGCGGCTGCGATCCTGGTCATCAAGGCGCTGGTCAGCCCCGAGATGCGGGCCGAGAAGCCGGAGGCCAAGTTCACCGGCTTCACCGACACCGCCGACCTCGCCGGACACCTGGCGGACCTCTGGGACCGCCCCGCAGCAGAACTGAACGGACAGCACCTGTGGCTGACAGCCCGATGACCGACCTCACCCGTACGGACGCGGTCCGGCGACACGACCCCGCCGTCCGCGGCTTCGCCAGCGACAACTACGCGGGCGTGCACCCCGAGGTCCTCGCCGCGATCGCCCTCGCCAACGGCGGCCACCAGATCTCCTACGGCGAGGACGACTACACGAACCACCTCCAGGACGTCTTCCGCCGCCACTTCGGCGACAAGGCCGAGGCCTACCCGGTCTTCAACGGCACCGGCGCCAACGTGGTCGCCCTCCAGGCGCTGCTGCCGCGCTGGGGCGCCGTGGTCTGCGCCGACACCGCCCACATCCACGTGGACGAGGGCGGCGCGCCGGAGAAGATGGGCGGCATCAAGCTGCACACCGTCCCCACCTCGGACGGCAAGCTCACCCCCGAGCTGCTCGACCAGCAGGCCTACGGCTTCGGCGACGAGCACCGCGCGCAGCCGCTCGCGGTGTCCATCACCCAGAGCACCGAGCTCGGCACCCTCTACACGGTCGACGAGCTCCGCGCGGTCATCGACCACGCCCACCAGCTCGGCATGCTCGTCCACATGGACGGCTCCCGCCTGGCGAACGCGGCCGACTCGCTCGGCCTGCCGATGCGGGCCTTCTCGACCGACCTGGGCGTCGACGTGCTGTCCTTCGGCGGCACGAAGAACGGCCTGCTGCTCGGTGAGGTCGTGGTGGTGCTCAACCCGGAGCGGGTGCGCAACATCAAGTACCTGCGCAAGACCTCGATGCAGCTCGCCTCGAAGATGCGCTTCGTGTCCGTCCAGTTCGAGGCGCTGCTCGCGGGCGACCTCTACCTGCGCAACGCCGGCCACTCCAATGCGATGGCCCGCCGCCTGGACGCCGCGGTCCGGAAGATCGACGGCGTCGAGGTCGTGCGCCCGGTCCAGGCCAACGCGGTGTTCGCGATCCTCCCGCGCGAGGTCAGCGAGCGGCTGCAGAAGCGTTACCGCTTCTACTTCTGGAACGAGCAGACCGGTGAGGTCCGCTGGATGTGCTCCTTCGACACCACGGAGGCCGACATCGACGCCTTCGCGGCGGCCATCGCCGAGGAGATGGGCCGGGCCTGACACCCGGACCTGACAGTGCATCGCCTCCGCCCGGACTCCGGGCGGAGGCGATTTGCATGTGGCGGGTCGGTCCCCGTACAGTTCCGGAGTCGCCGCGGGAGACCGGGGCGACAAAGCGGAAAGTGAATCCGAT